>CAZEXO010000480.1:0-1514 GCA_964516545.1 uncultured Melioribacteraceae bacterium | reverse complement strand
AGTGCGCTAACAAGAACGGCTGATTTATTATTTACCTCTTTAAGTTCAAGTTCGGGGACGCTGTCAGCAACGATACCTGCACCCGCCTGCCAGTAAATTTTATTACCTTTAGCGAAAAACGTTCGGATGGCAATACACATATCAAGATTACCTTTGTAATCTATGTAACCAACGGCGCCGCCATATACTTTTCTTTGTTTCTTTTCATAATCGTTGATTAACTGAATAGCTCTGATTTTGGGGGCTCCTGTAAGTGTTCCGGCAGGAAACGATGCTTTTAAGGCATCGATACAATCCTTATCTTTTTTTAGTTTTCCTTCAACTCGTGAGACTATGTGCATTACATGACTGTAACGTTGAACAACTTTATCGGATGTTACTTGAACAGTATCGAATTCGCAGACGCGACCGAGATCGTTTCGTGCCAGATCAACTAACATAACATGCTCGGCAATTTCTTTTGGGTCGTTCAGCATCTCTTTTTCAAGTTCAATATCTTCTTCTTCAGATTTTCCGCGTTTACGTGTTCCTGCAATGGGAAGAATAGTAGCAGTTCCGTTTGTTACTTTTAATAAGTCTTCAGGTGAAGTGCCGATAATTTTAAAATCACCGTTTAGTTCAATGTAATACATATAAGGCGAAGGATTAATTATTCTCAATGCCCGATAGACATTTAATAAATCGCCCTTAAATTCAGCACAAAATCTTTTGGATGGCACATTTTGAAAAATGTCTCCTTCAAGGATATTAATTTTTGATTTTTCAACCATGGAAATAAAGTCATTATCATTTGTATCTCTCAGGTTTGATTTATCATTCTTGGTGGAAATGAATTTCTCGCTGATGTTCTTATCAGTGTATAATTCTTTTTTTATTCTTCCGATTTTCTGAAGAGCATTCTCATATTGTTTTTTAAGATCAGAATTCTGATCCACATGCACGTTTGTTATGATAATCATCCTGTGTTTGAAATGATCAAAAGCGAGTAAAGTTTCATATACGCCAAAAATTGAGTCAGGAATTCCTATTTCGTCAGGGTTGGTAAATTGAATTACAGGTTCGATTAGCGCGACATTTTCAAATCCAAGATAACCAACTACTCCGCCTGTAAAATCAGGCAGCTCAGGAATTTTTACCTGGTTATATGATGATATCTCTTTTTGAAGATAATCGAAAATATTACCTTTAAAAGATTTTGATTCACCTTTTATTGTTATAGCGATTTCATCTCCGGTATTCGAAATAACTTTGCTGGGTTTTTTTGCGATGAATGAATAACGCGCAAGTCTTCCGATTCCTTCAACAGATTCAAGCAGAAACGAGTAACTATTCTCTTCACGAATTCTGATATAAGCCAGTACCGGTGTGAGTAAATCTGCCGTTACAAATTGGTAAACGGGAATGATACTGTATTGCTCTGATAATTTTTCAAATTGTTCGTATGTCATTTTCCCTCTATGTATTCCAAAATTTCAATTCATGTTGTTATTCTAGCCGTAAAAAAGAAAACCCCT
>CAZEXO010000479.1:0-1516 GCA_964516545.1 uncultured Melioribacteraceae bacterium | reverse complement strand
TCCCGAGAATTTTTTTATTTTCAAATAATTCAATTTCTTTATTTTCCTTCAGATTAGAATAATCCACATAATTTATATTTCCTACAACGGTTTCATATCTATAAATTTGTCCATCGAACCATCTAATTGGATTACTAAATTTTCTTGGTTTGTTTGCAATCTCGGTTTCTTTGGGTGGAAGTGAGCCTCTCTGAACTTTGGCAATATCTCCAACTTTCACACTTTTTTTATCATAATATTTTCTAAGAATTCCAATTAACTTTGAATTTAGAAAAATTGTACAATTTTCATCCATCCGAAATGAGGAATATGGTATCGATTCCAAATTGAAATCTAGCTGTACTTTATCTCTTATATCAAATTTGTAATAATTGATTGATCTAGATTCTCTGTTTGATTTATCTAAAAGGAATAAGATAACTGTGTCTACATAAACTTCGAAAATGTCATATGGTAATTGAATAATTCGATCAAGTATTTCTCTATCTAAAAGGTGAATTCTAAAATCGAGAAAATTATTCCCAGCAAGCCATGTATTAGGGATAATAAAACAACAATTTGTTTTTTTTGTTATATGAAATCCCTTTTGAACAAAAGCTACAAAACTGTTAGAATTACCGCTACACAATTCAAAATTTTTTGAGATGCTTTTATCAATTAACATATACGGTGGATTTCCAATCACAACATCAAAGCCGATGTAGTCGCCGTTATCTGCAAGCACTTCGGGGAATTCAAACCTCCACTCAAAAGCGTTTCGGTATATTTCGCCTTCTTCAATCTCCTTTATCTCCGCGCTCAGCTTCTCAATTTTGTTTACTAACTTTTCCTCTTCCTTTTTCAGTTTTTCCTTTTCCTTGTCTTGCATCTCAACGTCTATCAGTCTTTCAGTCCGGTACTTGTTATGTAATTCGTAAGTTAAGTCGTTTAGTTTTTTTACTCTCGGATCGCGCGCGCTAATCTCCGTTCTGAAATTACTTTTTATATCATCAATAAGTTTTTTAACAGCTTGTTTCTTTTCCTTGTTATGTTCGTTTTTATACTCATAAACAAGTTTGCGGTAATCATCAACCTTCCATTTAATGGTTTTAAGAATTTGTTTCAGATCGGTGTCAATAGCAAAGCGGCTGATAAGCGAGTTGCCTTCTTTAATATTAATGTCAATATTAGGCAGGGTTTCAAGTTCCTTAAAACCGCTTTCATCCGTGTAATAAGCGTTCTTAAGTAATTCAATCCACAAACGCAGGCGGGCAATTTTAACCGAGTTGGGATTTATATCAACCCCGAAAAGACAATTCTCAATTATGCTCTGCTTCTCATGGAAAAGAGTTTTCTGAACTCTCTGACTTTCCTCATGCGGTTTATTGTTATGAATTATGTACTCGAATAATTCAGTTCCCTGATGACTTGTAACAATCAGTTCATCATTCTCAATCCTTATATCATAATCACGAAGAGTTCTTCCCTTTTCATCGGCAAGAATTCCGAGTTCGCTTTTTATGGCAATTATTTCATT
>CAZEXO010000478.1:1167-1525 GCA_964516545.1 uncultured Melioribacteraceae bacterium | reverse complement strand
TGCCGACAGCTTCAATCATTGTCAGATTGGTTGTATTACTACAACGGCACAAAATTATAATATTTACAGAATTATATTGAGGAAAGCTGTAAACCCCTTCTGTTGCTACACTCAACCTCGGAGTTCTTTCAACCTACGAAAGTATCCCATGATATGCCGGGGCTGCAATTAGTTTTTTGATAAAAAACTTTAATGCCGGATTGACACTTTCCAATAGATCTTTCCGGTCAAGGATTTTATCAAAATCAAACTCTGCCTGAAAAGGGAAATTCATATCGAGTGATTTTATTCTTAAAACAGCCGGATATTTAACTTTTACTTCATCGTCATAGCCAAATGATAAAATTGAGCAGTCAAT
>CAZEXO010000478.1:0-1157 GCA_964516545.1 uncultured Melioribacteraceae bacterium | reverse complement strand
CTGGTGAACATGGCCACCTCACGCCTGAGTAAAATGATCATCTCCCACTAGTTTTTCATATCTATAACTGTGCAGATTATAGTATTAGGAACCTTATCAGCTGAAAGTGGTTGAAGCTTCTGGTTTTTGCAGGATTATCGGATAAACCAGCTTTTTTTTAACCTCAAAATTTCAGTATATATTTGATACGGATACAAAAAAGTACTATAAATTCAGAAATAGATTGAAGAATGAGATCGGTAAAGCCTGAATACTCCCCAGTTTATGGTAAAACCTACTCATTATTCGGGGAAGCGGATTCAACCACCGGATATTATGATACGATAAAATTACTTGCTGATAAAGTACTTAGCATGAATCCCGATTCACGAAATTTAATTGAAACTATTAAGAAATTCTCAATCCAAAAGAGAATCCTTAAAAAATCTCTGAAATTAAATGGTTCCGATAACCTCATGGTAGCTATCCTAAACCTTGTTGATCCTTTTCTCAAGAAATACACTGTGAGCACAGAAGAGCATTTAAGAACACTTCCGATATCCAGGTTCTGGGACAGAAGACTTGCTACATCAAGGGAACAGTATCATTTATATATGCTGGAAATTGAACTGACCAACCGATTGTTTATTGATGAGTTCTTGAGGGCTGATAAAAAAATTGCGCTGATGCCCTACTGTTTGCAGGATTTTACAGTAAGTTGTAAATCCGATAAAACTGATTTTGATTACCAGTGCAAGCATTGTTCGCCAGGATGTTTTCAGAATTATGCTAGTAAAATACTGAAATCGTATAACATAGAACCATATATCTGGATGGATGGCAATATGAAACAGCTTGCGAAATATACTATAAAAGAAAAGCGAACTTTCGGTGTATTGGGGATCGCATGTGTTCCTGAGTTAACCTGGGGCATGAGAAATTGCAGAAAGAACAATATTCCGGTTGTCGGGATACCTCTTAACGCAAATCGCTGTGTCCGATGGTTCGGTAATTTTTTCCCAAATTCTGTTGATTTAGTAGAACTGGAGAAGTTATTGGCAGGTGGCAGTTAAGACAATTTATTGCATCATTTGGCTAAAGCCGCTGACTATCAATCCGGGGTCTTACATTTGGAATCAACGTGGGCTATTGCTTCAGATAGAAGCATTTCGGTTATA
>CAZEXO010000477.1:0-1549 GCA_964516545.1 uncultured Melioribacteraceae bacterium | reverse complement strand
TCTTCGATTCAATCTGTTTCGGATCAATGTTGTATGTGACCGGATCAATATCTACAAAAACAGGTTTAGCGTTCAGCCTGGCTACAACTCCCGCTGTGGCGAAAAATGAATATGTAGGAAGGATAACTTCATCATCCGGTTTTATATCAATCGCCATCAGTGCGAGTAATAACGCATCAGTGCCTGATGATACTCCAATCGCGTGTTTACATTCAAGATATTTGCAGGATTCCTCTTCCAAACCTTTTACTTCGGGACCAAGAATAAAATATTGCGATTCAACTACTCTGCTGATTACTTCATCAATCTCTTTTTTCAGGGATAGATATTGGGGTTTAAGATCTAACAATGGTACTTTCATATATACCTTCGGGAATATGTTTAAAAGAAATTTTTATCGAAGGAAAATTATAGGAGTTGAGAGAATTAAACAAGTGGAATGATTTGGTGTGACGTTAAGAAACCGGATTACGAATTTTATGTTTTTATGGTGAGAAAGGATTACTGTTTAATTCAGTAAAAGTAATTTCCGTAATGTAATTTTTTATACTTAGCGCAAAAATACAAAGTGGACGAATGATACTCACCCGTCCACATAAGTTTCCGAAAATCTACAAAGGCGTTTACTAAAACAAATATTTTATTGTCGCCATCAACTGAACACCGTTCATGGAAACATCTTCCTGACGCAGATTGGTTTCTACTAAAACATCCTGCGCGTATTTTGCAAAGATGTATTTGAATTCAGCGCCGACAGCCAAATTGTTCATTATTTTATAATCCGCGCCCATTATCAGATGAAATATTGTATTCCGACCGGAATGGCTCTGAACATTTTCGCCAAGACTTGGAATTGAAATTGTGTAATCCATCGAAATGAAATTTATTCCCGTACCGATGCCGCCATAAAGACCGAATTCCGAACTCATTTCCAGAGGTGATCGAAAGATTACATCAAAATTCAGGGGAATGAATTGTACGGCTATCTTATCATTTCTCAGTTCACTGCCATACTGAATCCCCGATTCCGTTAATTCCTGGTTCCAGTAACCAACACCAACCCTGAGACCGAGTACTTTAATCAAACTCACTTCGACATTCAGATTACCGTATAAACTGCCTCCGAATTTACTTCCCCAGGTTGTTAAAGCGTTGTCATTCCAATAATCCATACTGGGTGTATATGAACCGATATTTATTCCGACCGAGTGTATTCCCACCTGGGCAAAAGCAGGGGCGCTCATACCTAAGAGAAACAACATCATAAATAGCAGAATTTTTCTGTCAAATATTTTTTTCATTTATTCCTCCAAACTTTTCAAGTATTCTTATTTGATAATTACACTCATCAGCATCATGGCTGGGGAGGAGGATTAGGTAATCCCAGATTATTTATTTCCGATATAGTCAGATACCTGCTTTCGTTAGGCCACCACCATCCAAGAAAAGTTGAACCAGCAGTTCCATGAACATCGGATGTTAACCATTTAGCCTGAAAGTTGCCTTCATAAGAACTTTCAGTTCCCGAATTACCTTCCGTAATTTTTGC
>CAZEXO010000476.1:0-1554 GCA_964516545.1 uncultured Melioribacteraceae bacterium | reverse complement strand
AATCAATTTTATTAAGCTGGATTCGAAAAGAAAATAGAATATCTGATGAAATTTATCATAAGTACTTACAGAATAGTTTTAGAGAAATTGTTTACAACAAACAAAATTCAGAAGCCGATTTCAGAACCTACTGGTTAAGCGCACTTCATGATGGCGTCTTGGACATTAAAACTGATGTTGAGGCGAAACCGCTCATCATTAAAGAAATAAAATATTTTCCAGAGCAAAAGAGTGAATGGACAGTCCATATTCAGGAGTCATATTTTTTGGGTGACGGATATTATGCAAATAATGGCTGGCTTCAGGAATTACCTCATCCGATATCAAAGGTTATGTGGGATAATTATGCTTCGATTGCCCCTTTTACAGCAGAGAAATTAAATCTAAGCAACGGCGACATCATAAAAATGAACACAGAATTTAGCGAACTGGAAATCCCCGTAATGATTCAGCCGGGATTAGCTGAAAAACATCTTACCATTGAAACCGGTTACGGCAGAAAAATTATTGGTGATGTTGGCAGAGAAGTTGGTTTTAATGCCAATGTACTTACTGGAAAAAATAATATCATCAAGATAGAAGACATCTCAAGAACCGATAAACAACATTTGTTGGCTTCATCCCAGGAACATCACTCTCTTGATGATACATTTGTGAAAGATTTTCATAAGATCAGAAAAATAATTCAGGAAGGTACGCTCAACGAGTACCTGAAGAATTCTGATTTTCTGCACGAGAAGAAGCATGAGATTTTCAGCATAACTAAGGAAAAAAAATACGAAGGTCAAAAATGGGCAATGGCAATTGACCTTAATAAATGTATCGGCTGCGCGGCTTGTGTTTCTTCCTGCAATGTTGAAAATAATATTCCGGTTGTTGGTAAAGACCAGGTTGCCAACGGACGTGAAATGCACTGGCTGAGAATTGACAGGTATTATTCCGGCACACCTGAAGAACCAATAGCGAGTAATCAACCCATGTTATGTCAGCATTGCGATAACGCACCGTGCGAAAATGTTTGTCCGGTTAACGCCACTAACCATAGTCCTGACGGGCTGAACCAGATGGCTTATAATCGGTGTGTCGGAACCCGTTACTGCGCGAATAACTGTCCCTATAAAGTTCGCCGGTTTAACTTTTTTAATTTCCGCGATCATTTTGAAAACGCTTATTACGATAACGAACTAACACACTTGATGAATAATCCTGAGGTAACAGTCCGTTCACGTGGTGTGATGGAAAAATGTACATTTTGTGTTCAGAGAATTATGGAAACACGAAGCGAGGCGATACGCGAAGGAAGAGAACTAAAAACCGATGAAGTAAAAACAGCATGTCAATCGGCATGTCCTGCTGATGCAATTGTTTTCGGTGACGCAAATGATCCTGACTCAAAAGTTTTGCAATCAGGCAACACTGTTACTAAATTCTCTTTAGCTACTAATAAATCATATACAGATAAGAAAGGAGAGAAGATAACAGAAACGCAGTGGCATTCAATAGTCCTTTGGGGCAAAGTGGCTGAAACGGCCTCTAAATACGTAAAAAAGGGCA
>CAZEXO010000475.1:0-1559 GCA_964516545.1 uncultured Melioribacteraceae bacterium | reverse complement strand
TACGTATTATTCCGATCTGCGGATAAAAAACGGACACCCGAATCCATATAATGTGAAAATATGGGATCTCGGTAACGAAGTTGATGGCGAACCCTGGGAGCTTGGTTATAAAAACGCTGATGATTATGTAAAGATTGCCAGAGAAGCTGCAAAAGCAATGCGTTCAGTTGACGGCTCAATTAAGTTTGTCGCTTCGGGATCGTCACATTATGAAAGTACAGGTAAATGGATTGAATGGAATAAAAGAGTATTAACCGACTTAGGTGATATGATAGATTATATTTCTATTCATCGTTACTGGGAAAGATCGGATGATTATTATACTTACATGGGACAGAGCGCAATGGATTTCGAAGAGAAGATAAATATTCCGGCTGCCCAGATTAATACAGTGAAAGCGCTCAAGGGATTTACGAATCCTATACATATTTCGTTTGATGAATGGGGAGTGATGGGAAGAGATTTATTATCTGTTCTGCCTGTTGCACAATGTCTGAATTCATTCGTTCGTCATGCTGATGTAGTTAAAATGACAAATTTCACAATGATGACTTCTTTATTGAATACAGAAAGAGAAAAAGGAAGTTTCAAAACTCCGCTGTTTTATACCTTCAAAATGTTTTCTAATAATTGTCTTGGTAACTCAATTGACACATACGTGGATTGTGAGACTTTTGATACCGAAAAATACAAGAGTATTCCTTACCTCGATGTCACTTCAGTTTACTCCGAAGAGACTAAAACAGTTTTCATCAATGTAGTTAACAGACATAAGGATAAATCAATAACCACAGATATAATAAGTACATCGGCATCGTTTACCGGAAAGGCTGAAGTACATCAGATTAATTCAGAAAAACTTGATGAACCTTTCACCTACGACAATCAGGAAAAATACAAACCGGTAGTTAAGGAAATTAAAGTTGATGGCAATAAAGTTACGTATTCATTTCCTGCTCATTCAATTACACAGATAAAAATCGGAGTGAAAAAGTAATTGTTAATACTTTATATGCAAAACTTTTATCAGAGGTTGAGAATCAGGAATATTAATGTTTTACAACTACAGGGAAAATAAATGAAATACGCTCTTGTTCTCATTTTATTATTTATGAACACGATAAGTATCTGTCAACAATATTCAAAAAGCTGGAAAGACCTGAACTACGCATCTGATTCAATGGCTTATCATAATTTGGATATTTATCTGCCTGAAGTGGATAAACCTTCTTACCCGGCAATAATTGTAATTTATGGAAGCGCGTGGTTTGCTAATAACCTGAAAGGAAGTGATCTGAAAACTTTAGGCAAAGCTTTGCTTGATTCAGGTTTTGCAGTCGTAATGCCCAATCATCGCTCAAGTATGGATGCAAAATTTCCCGCACAAATTCACGATATCAAAGCTGCGATAAGATTTATCCGTGCTAATGCAGATCAATATCATATCGATACTTCTTTTGTTGGCATAACTGGAAGTTCATCGGGTGGAAACATGGCGGCAATGGCAGGCACTTCCAGGAATGTAAATCAATTTACACTTGGTAACATAACGCTTGACA
>CAZEXO010000474.1:0-1563 GCA_964516545.1 uncultured Melioribacteraceae bacterium | reverse complement strand
AAATTAATTTCGGATTGGTAATTATTGCACGCGCAACCGTCACCAATTGCTGCTGACCGCCTGACAATTGATTGGGAAATAAATCTTTTTTCGCAACCATGTTGTACTTGTCAAGTATTTCTGCCACCCTTCCTTTTCTTTCCGAACTTTTTACTTTCTGATAAAGCAGAGGTGTTTCAAGATTTTCATAAACCGTTAATTCATCTATAAGATGATAACTCTGAAATACAAATCCAATATAGGTCTTGTGGATATCCGATAATTTTCTTTCACTCATGGCATGTACAGGTTCATCGAAAAAGAAATACTCACCACCTGAGGGAACATCAAGCATTCCCATGATATGCAACATAGTTGATTTTCCTGAGCCCGACGGACCCATAATGGATACAAACTCACCTTCCTGAATGTCGAGATTGATGTTTCGCAATACATATGTTTTGATAAACTTATTCTTGTAATACTTTTCGATATTTCGAAGCTTGATCATTATTTCACCCGATTTTATTAAACGTGGAATTTCTCCTTTAGATTTTCAGTAACCACATGTCCGTCAAACAAATGAATAATTCTGTTTCCGTATTCTGCATATGTGGGTGAGTGAGTTACCATTACAATTGTCGTTCCCTGACTATTAAGGTCTGTTAATAAAGACATTACTTCATCGCCGTGAGATGAATCTAAGTTACCTGTAGGTTCATCCGCAAGAATAATTTTCGGATTTCCCACTATAGCGCGTGCAACAGCAACTCTCTGCTGCTGACCACCCGAAAGTTGTTGTGGGAAATGAGTTTCGCGATGCATGATTTCCATTTTTTCAAGAACTTCATGAACTCTTTTCTTACGGTCGCCAGCGCTGTATCCCAAATATAACAAAGGTAATTCCACATTTTCAAAAACTGTTAACTCGTCGATAAGATTAAAGCTCTGGAAAACGAATCCGATATTTTCTTTTCTAAGTTGTGCTCTCTGTCTCTCGGAATATTTTGATACTTCATGTCCGACGAAGTGATATTCACCCTCTGAGGGATTATCAAGCAAACCAAGGATATTCAGTAAAGTAGATTTACCGCATCCCGATGGTCCCATAATTGAAACGAATTCCCCTTTTTCAATTTCTATATTGACGTTATTCAACGCCGTGGTCTCTACTTCTTCGGTAGTGTAGAGTTTTTTCATATTGACTGTTTTAATCATTTTATTCTCCCTTATGGATTTTATTAATCTTTAATAACAAGCTTATCGATATCGCCGTAATTATCGTAGGAGGAGGTAATGACTTTTTCTCCCTTTTTCAATCCTTCCAGAACTTCAAACACCTGAGGATTTTGGCGTCCTAATCTGATTGGTCTTTTTACAGCGAAAGATTCGGATTCATCAAGAACAAAAATCCACTGCCCCCCAGTGGTCTGGTAGAATCCCCCCCGATCTACCAGAACCGCTTCTGATAATTCACCAAGTTCCAATTTGATATGTAAAGTCTGACCTCTCCTTATTCCCACCGGATCGGCTCCAACAAAAAGTAAATCAACATTAAACCGTCCATTGCTGACTTCAGGGTAT
>CAZEXO010000473.1:486-1572 GCA_964516545.1 uncultured Melioribacteraceae bacterium | reverse complement strand
ACGGGGATTGATAAACATATCACCATTGACAAACTCATCTTTGGATGTCAGTCTTTCGGTTATAACGTCGAAAAAATAAGTGTATCTAAGGATATTATTCCTATTTTTTGTAAAAAGCCCACGTTCGATTCTGAATTCGAACGTATCTCCTTAAGTATGGATACTGGCAATGACTTACGCACTAAAACTAAAGATAATTCAATATTAATGAAAGCTGTCATTCATTCGATATTCAACGAAAAAGAAGATTCGAGGAGAGAAAAAAAAGACGATCCATTTCCTTCAAATAATACTGCTTATATTATCGATTCTATTAAAAATCCCGATGAAGTTGCTTTATTACGGTCGGTTTATGGTACCGGTTTCCACCTAATTGGGATTTCTAGCAATAAAACGAATCGAATAAAAAAACTAAAAAGTAGAAATATTTCGGAAGAAGATGCTAAAAAATTAATAGAAAGGGATGAATCTGAAGATAACCTACATGGGCAAAAAACAAGAGATGCATTTCAAGAATGCGATTACTTTATCAATGCCGATGCAAAAGAAGATGAAGTCTTAAATGATATTGAAAGATTGTTGCACCTGCTTTTTGGTGATCCTTTTATAACACCAACATTTGATGAATATTCGATGTTTATTGCATATTCTGCTTCTCTCCGCTCAGCAGATTTATCAAGACAAATAGGTGCAGCAATTGCTAAAAATAATGAAATAATTAGTATTGGGGCAAATGATTGTCCCAAAGCCTTTGGAGGTCTTTATTGGCCGGTCAGAAATATAGAAGGTGAAACAGTTGATGAAACTGGTGGTCGAGATTATACAATAGGTTTTGATTCGAATAAGATTGAACAACGAAAGTTGATTGAGGACATTCTAGATACCACTAATCTTGATGAACAAAGTAAAATTGCCTTGGAAAATAAATTATACTCATCAACCATCAGTTACCTTACAGAATTCGGAAGAGTTGTTCATGCTGAGATGGAAGCTCTTAGCATGTGCGCTAGAAATGCGATATCAAGCAAAGATGCAACTTTGTATACCACCACTTTTCCTTGTCATAATTGCGCTAAACATATAATT
>CAZEXO010000473.1:0-476 GCA_964516545.1 uncultured Melioribacteraceae bacterium | reverse complement strand
ACCATATCCGAAGAGTAAGGCTTTTGATTTTTATCAAAATGAAATATCGGATACAGAGTGCACAGATAAAGTTTGGTTTATGCCATTTATAGGCGTTGGTCCTCATCGATTTGTGGATCTGTTTGCAATGAAAACACAGTATGGATACAAAAAAATTAGAAAGAATGATGATGGCACGAAATATGCATGGAACAAAAGTAACGCAGCGCTCAGGTACGGTATGCCTGTGACAACATTTTTTGATTATGAGGTTTTTATATCTCACGAATACATAAAGAGTATCGAGAAATTAGAGATGACAAATGAATAATAAAAAGAGTAAAACCAACGAGAAGAATTGCCCGGAATTGAGACATTCAACAACTCCAAGCAAAGAGAAAATTCAGTCAATTAAGGATGAGGTTAGCTCCTGGCCGGAATGGAAAATTAAGATTTACGATGCAAACGAAAGAAGAAGCGTAAAAATTGGGTGATTA
>CAZEXO010000472.1:0-1605 GCA_964516545.1 uncultured Melioribacteraceae bacterium | reverse complement strand
GCAATTTCAGGTATTACAAAATAAGCTCCGCTAAACATTAATCTCAGATAGTTTACAGCATCTTCCACTGTTGGTGACCTGAAAAAAATCCAGGCGAGACTTATTAAAAAGAAAGTGATTATACTTTCAAAAAAAATTAAGAAACCACTATTATTGTTAATGCCTAGTTTTTTCATTAACCTTTTTCTTGGTTTTATTTGAATTCGAAATAATATCAGATAGAATCCATGTAATAAACCCCATATAAGAAATGTGTAATTGGCTCCATGCCACAGTCCGGTTAAAATCCATGTTACGATGCTCGCAACAATATAGATTAATATATCCGATTTGATTTTGAAGACTCTTTCATTCTTAAGTTTCCATGAGATCGAAAAGGACAATGGCAAAAAAACATAATCGCGAAACCATAATGTTAATGAAATATGCCAGCGTTTCCAGAATTCAGCAATATTGCGGGAAAAATATGGGTAATTGAAATTTTGTATAAGATTTAATCCGAAGAGTTTTCCGCAACCGATTGCAATATTTGAGTATCCTGAAAAATCAGCATATATCTGAACGGAATAAAATACAAGACCAAATAATAAAGTAATTCCATTGTACTGGGAATAGTTATCAAAAATATCATTAGCGTAAATGGCTAAATTATCAGCAATGACAACTTTCACAAACAAACCCCATAATATCTGTCTCAGCCCGCATGTAATCAAGTCATAGGAAAATATCCTTTTAGCTGAAATTTGAGAAAATATTGAAGATGGTCTTTGTATTGGACCAGCAAGGATTATCGGGAAGAAACTTATACTAAGAAGAACTTCTATGATGTCGTTGTTTGCATTTATTGTTTTCTTTTGAACATCTATTAAATAACTCAAAGATATGAAAGTGTAAAAGCTGATACCAAGTGGTAGAATGACTTTTGTACTTGAAAGATGGAGGTTATAACCGAAAAACGCAGCCAGATCTATGAATCCATCAATGAAAAAGTTATTATATTTAAAAAAAATCAGATTTGCCAGGTTGATAACTAACCCGAGAATAAACCAGTTTTTTCTTCCATAATTCGAATTGGCTGATGATATCCGAATTGCAATTAAGTAATTGATAACAGAAACGCCAACAAGAAGTAACAGGAATCTCCAATCCCACCAGGCATAGAAGATCCAGGATGATATTAATAATAACGCATTCTGACTTTTATGATTTTTATTAAACAGAAACCAGTATATTACAAATACTGATGATGCGAAGATTGCAAATTCTATTGAATTGAAGAGCATTTTAAAGAAAAGTTCAAACTATTTTGGGAAGTCCTTTCTATCTCATTTTTTCTGAAAGCGAAGTTACAGCAATATGAAATTAAACTGTGAAAAAAACTTCAGATATACTTTTGACTCAGGGGATTATTTTTCATGGAACTTATTTTCTTAAGCTTAAGAGCCATACTTTTAGTAAACAATTATTTCTTTAAATTCTACTGATGTGTTAAGTTTTACTTATAATTAAACCCCTTCGGGTTAGCATGTCAATTCAAAAAAAAAAATCAAAGAACAACTTTACTATATTTATTATCAATCTATTAGGATGATTTTTAAAAATTTA
>CAZEXO010000471.1:0-1606 GCA_964516545.1 uncultured Melioribacteraceae bacterium | reverse complement strand
CCAAGCTTATCACCATCGACCCGCGCGCTACATGGTGGACAACACGCTCAGAGCTCCATCTACAGAACCGCCCGGGCACCGACGGTATTATCGCCCTCGCAATGCTCAATGTAATTATCAATGAAAATATTTACGATAAAAACTTCTCACCTGTTCAATGGTGATTTTTTCAATATCATTTGCCCAGCCAATTACCGGATTGCGGAAGGGGTCATCTGCAAAACTACGCGCTACAAAACCGGAGTGTAATTTTTCAAACAGGTTCGATTCATTAATTTTGCTTTCCGATAAAATTACTTTTTTCTCCCCATCAAAACCATAAAAGGATAAATTCTTCATCCTGTCTGCTTCGAACTTTATCATAAATTCGATCATGTTGGAAGGCATACTCAGATTAAATGATGTCAGGAATTTTCCGGTAGCCGCGGTTCTTTTAGTGATAACCCCGCCGTTTTTTTGGTAATAGTCCAGTAATTCTTTTACGGAAATAGATTCAGTTCCTCTAAGACTCATGTGTTCCATAAAATGGGCTAAACCGGTCATTCCTTCCTGAGCATCGTGAACTGAACCCACGTTATAACTCATATTTACCGCCACTAACGGAAATTCGTGTAATTCCAGTATTAAAACTTTCAGTCCGTTTGCAAGTGTTGATTCCCTTACATCATCCGGATTGATCTGGGGAAAAACCAACTGGCATGTAAAACATAACAGAGTGAAAATTATTTTTTGGTAACTCATACCGAAACCCTTTTGCCAATTTTTGATTTCTGATTCAGACGAATATTTATGGCGCCGATTGAGTATAGCTGATTCAATGAACTCATTATATTTTTTTGCATCCGTTCCAGAGGCGTGTTATTTGTCTGAAACCTCTTTATAGTTTTTTGAAATATTTCATTCAGTGTATTGTATCCGTCACACAATTCAAATACGCATTTAACAAGTGGGGATACTTTAAAGCGCCTCCCCGGAATTTTAAAATTGAACTTGTTGATAGTGATATAACAATTCTGCTCTCCTTCTGAGCGGACAAAATATTTGTCTGCAAAATCTCCGGCGGCAAACCAAAAGAGATATTTATTTTCTATGGTGTGAGCCCTGATTTCATTTTCGGTGGCGGATATATTATTTGATAGAGCGGACAAATTATAATTTGATGTAATCAGATGGATGAGTGCTTTTTTTTCAGGTTTAAGTTCCAATAAGTAATAATTGAGTTTATAGTTTCTATTATTGGGTACTACTCTTTTATTTTCGGGATAGAGATGTTTTCTCTGCCGGGTCATATATTCATCCGTCCATTCCGGCATAATCCATTCTATTGTTGTTGAAAGTTCATTTCTTCCCAAAAGATTAATACCATATTTTTCCGGTTCAAATGCAAAACTGCTGTTACGTTCGATTCTTGTACGTTGAGTGTTAACCTGAAAACGTAAGTTCGGATATTTTTTTCTAAGCGTATAGGAAGCAGCCAGTGTTTCTATTGTCTCTATTTGCGTCTCGGAAGGAAGACCAATCATCATATCAAGTGAAACATATTGATTTGATTTTTCAGAATTGTTCAGAACAAAATCAACTGTTTGTTTTGTGATACCTTTGTTAA
>CAZEXO010000470.1:0-1611 GCA_964516545.1 uncultured Melioribacteraceae bacterium | reverse complement strand
GAATTGTTCAGCCATCAAAGCATATGTAACCGGATCCGGCTGCATTTCTTTTCTCGCATTCCTTAGGACTGCGACATGGTCTACATTTAAACTGAATTTCATAACTCTCCTCTATTTTATGTTTTGTTTTATTTCGCGTCAAGGTAAAATAATTACTCTTTGTATTAGAATATTTCACCAAGAATTTTTATAAAGGATTTTAGTCCTATCCCAAAATCATTAAGCCTGTAGCGCAGAGATGAAATAATATCGATGCTGAGCATTATTCCGAAATGAACAATCACGCCGTAGATAAATGATCTTGTTCTGAAAGCCAAAATTCCCAATGCTATTCCTCCGAGAATCGCACTGAATGTTTCAAGCGCCGGTTTGCCGTTGTGTAGAATTACAAAAGGAATCATCTGAATAAGTATGGCGTAATAACCGAATTTCTTTTCAAGACCAAAAAGCATAAATCCGCGCCAGACGAATTCCCAGGCAAACATGTAAGCAAACATACCTATTTCATATATAAGAAAAATCATCCAGTTAATTTTTGCCTGATAAAGATGCGGATAGTTGGAAGCGAATTCGGGAGTTGCAGAAACAAGCCAGATAAGAGGCAGCATGAAAGCCAAAAATATCAACGTAAGTGTTAACCCGAATTTGGCGTCGCCGAATGTAATTCCGTAATTACAAAGTTTTTCTTTTAGAAATATTTTTATGATAAGAACCGGGAGAATGAAGAAGGTAAATAAATCCCCGAAAAACCAGAAGAGATACTCCCATAAATCAACAAGCTCATCTCCCTGGAAAGTTGTGAAATAAAAATTTGCTCTGAAAAATCTACGTGATGTGTAATAGTAAGAGATAGTTTGTAAAACTCCGACAGAAAGGAAAATAATAACAACCTTTTTATCCAGGGTTTTAGTTTTCGCTATAAATTTTTTTATTTCTTCCTTCATTCTCAACAAATATTTTATGTGACGTGAATTTAATAAAAAAGCCCTTCGAATGAAGGGCTTTTATTTGGTTGGTTCAGAAAATTATATCTCAAATTTCAAACCCTGAGCTAGAGGAAGATCAGAGCCATAATTAATCGTGTTAGTCTGACGGCGCATATAAACTTTCCAGGCATCGGAACCTGACTCGCGTCCGCCGCCTGTTTCTTTCTCTCCTCCGAACGCTCCGCCAATTTCAGCTCCCGAAGTGCCGATGTTAACATTTGCTAATCCGCAGTCGGAACCTGAGGCTGATAAGAATTTTTCTGATTCGCGGACATCGTTGGTAAATATTGCAGATGATAAACCTTGCTTCACACCATTCTGAATGGCGATTGCGTTAGTAACACTTCCTGAATATTTTATGAGATATAAAATAGGAGCGAATGTTTCTTCCTGGACAATTTCATATTCATTCTTCGCCTCAACGATAGTAGGTACGACATAACATCCTGAAGAATATTCTTCTCCTTTCAAAACATCACCGCCAAACAAAATATTAGCGCCTTCAGATTCTGCTTTTTTTAGCGCACTCTTAAATAATTCAACAGCAGATTTATCAATGAGAGGTCCGACGTGATTTGTTTCAACCAGAGGATTTCCAATTTTCAAACCTTTGTAGGCGGTTAGT
>CAZEXO010000469.1:0-1620 GCA_964516545.1 uncultured Melioribacteraceae bacterium | reverse complement strand
ATCCGTTTTGAAAAAGAATTTTTCGGACTAACAGCTCTGGTTTTGTGTCTTTACTCCGAATTTGACTCATATTGTATGAGCGAACCCTGCTACTATGAACATCTGCCATCCTTACACTTTGTTTGACGATCTCTCACAATGCCGATGAAATCTGATAAACTTATTATCTCAGATTTTTGTTTTTCCGTATATGTTGGTATTATCTCGGCTGGCACAATTAATTGTAAATTCAGAGCTCTCATTTCATCAGTTTGGTTTATTGAAATGGCTGGCTCTAAAGTGATTAAGTGTTTATTTTCTATTCTCTCTGCCTCAGAAAGAACTTGACGCCATCTATCTTTAGCAGTAGTCTTTACTCCAAGCATTGTCAATAAATCACTATTAAATGAACTATCTCTGTAGTGGGCAATTCCAGGAAAAATGAAATCAGGTTTGTTATTTCGTTCTGTCTTCTGTCCTCTGGAGTATGATAGTTTATTCTCAAGGAAGATTGCTTCCAAATGATTTTCGAATGAATAACCAGCTCTGGATTTTCGTCTATTGTGAACGCTTAATGAATAATTAATAAATTCATCAACATCAATTCCTTTATTACCAAAACCCTTTTCGAGTCTTTTAGAAACAATGTGTTTTTCTAAGGTTTTGAATAGTATTTCTTCTCTTTCCAACCACCTAACTAATGTTTTATCAGGTTCTTCTATTGGGGACAAATCAACTACAGTTGAACGAGCGAATTCTGAAAATAGTGCTGTAGCTGGAAAAGTATTACCAAATTTTGCCAAAAGTGTACCAAGAAAATCAGGTGCTGTTTCAATAGGGTCAATATCAAGAAGCGCTACAATCTTTTTTTCAAAATAATCAAGACTTTTATCCTCAATTGCAATATCTTTTACAATAAACTTATTTCCAATTTCCTCAAATCCAAATAACCATTTAATTTGTTGTTCAGTGGTTGTACCTTCTGACGCTATAATAATTACTAATTCGTCTTTGGATCTCCTTCCAATAAAAACTAAGTCTCCAACATTTGCACCTTCAATAACAGCATTTGTAGAGTAATACAGACGATATTCTGTGCGTGATGGATGATTGGCTCTTGCATCATACCACGTTAAAATCCCATCTTCCAGCAATGTTTTTTCCGGATCATCTTCCAAATAGATAAACTTACCTTTGAATGAAATTTTCTCCGTACCAAATATTTTAAGAAATTCAGCTATACCATTGAATTCATGCTGATTTGAGGTGGCTGGATTGATCTCTACCTCACTTAATCTTTTCGCGCCTATACCAGAAAAATATTTTGATAAATATTGACTCATATCTATTTTTTTCGTGGAACAATAAAAATACAAATATTTGAATGGATGGAATATAATTACTTTGAGGATTATTAAACCTAGTACGCTGGACAGAAAAAATTGCGGGCCAGATCTGGCGGGAATGGGCAATTGTTAGGAAAATCCGAAAAGTGCTCCGCATTTTCTTTTTGTGATTTTATTTCAATTGCCCAGGGAGCGTGGGAAGCATAATTTTTTCTTGATTCTTTTGTCCCGATCAAGAATTACTAGGATTTTTCCAAATCCTAGTAATTCTAAATCGGAATGCCCGCCCGGCATG
>CAZEXO010000468.1:0-1620 GCA_964516545.1 uncultured Melioribacteraceae bacterium | reverse complement strand
AATGATAGGAGCGCATCAATCAATTGGGGCAAATACAATTTACCTTGGAGGCTCGGAGGAGCAGAAGAAAAAATATTTAACGCCATTAGCCAGCGGAGAAAAAATTGCCGCTTTCTGCTTAACTGAAGCTCAGGCCGGGTCAGATGCTTTTAACCTAAAAACAAGAGCAAAACTTGAAGGTGATGAGTGGGTGATCAACGGTGAAAAATTATGGATCACTAATGCCGGAATAGCTGATACAGCGTCAGTCTATGCTCGCACTGATAAAGGAATAAGCGCGTTTATTGTCGAAACTAGTAATCCCGGTTATCAACCCGGTCCTCCTGAAAAGAAAATGGGAATCAGAGGAAGCGTGACCAATGCAATTACTTTTGATAACTGCCGTATTCCAAAAGAAAATCTACTGGGACAGGATGGACGGGGATTCTTACTGGCAATGAAAACTTTAGATGCCGGTCGATTAGGTCTTGGCGCAGCCTGCATTGGTGCTGCAAAAGAAATGCTGGACATGAGTACCGATTATGCAAAACAGAGAAAACAATTCGATCAAACCCTGAGTCAGTTTCAGGGAGTTCAATTCATGCTGGCTGAAATGGCAACGACAATCTTCGCCATGGAATCAATTGTTTACAGAACCGCAGCCGAATATGACCTTAACAAAAATATCTCAACAAAATCAGCGATGGTAAAATTATTCTGTTCCGAAGCTCTTGATAGAGTAACCGATTTCGCGGTTCAAATTCATGGTGGAATGGGTTATTCAAGAGAATTAGCTGTCGAACGATATTACAGAGATTCCAGAATTAACAGAATTTTTGAGGGGACGAGTGAAATTCAAAAAGGAATTATTGCTCGTGATGTTCTGAAACGCATGGGTAATATTTTTTAGTACATAAGGATAATAAAGAAAGGAGATCAAACAAGAGATGAAACCAATAACGATTACTGATGATAACTTTGAAACAGAGGTCGTGAATTCCAATATACCTGTTGTTGTTGATTTTTGGGCAGAATGGTGCGGACCCTGCAGAATAATTGCCCCGATAATGGAAGACCTTGCTACCCAATATGAAGGAAAAGTTAAGGTAGGAAAATTGGATGTTGATTCTAATCCTCAAACAGCAGTTAAATTCGGGGTTAGATCTATTCCAACAGTTTTGTTTTTCAAGAACGGAGAATTGAAAGATACTGTTATAGGAGCTGTTTCAAAAAGTGCTTTTGAACAAAAAATAAATTTATTGTAATAACTAACCGGGTTGCTCTTTGGAATAACACCCGGAATAATTTTAAAAATATTCGGGGCGTTCTGAGTAATAGTAAATTCTTAACAAAAAGCAATAAATAAATCAGGATGCGGGTAAAAATTTCTGCATGCATTAAAATTTGCGCTTAAAGAATAATCTCTTGACAAAAAAAGGTGCAGGTGTTATTTTCAAAACGAGTTTTGAAAAATATCGTTTAGAATTTGTGAAAATACCATTATTTATTGCTTGCTTAAGTAGTGGTATTGAGGTATTTTTAAATTATTACAACTATTCACCGTCAGATTGCGGAAATCAAATTTGAATAATTATCGCGTTGGACAGATACTAAGAACAAAAAGTTCCGAAACAAAGAACC
>CAZEXO010000467.1:0-1620 GCA_964516545.1 uncultured Melioribacteraceae bacterium | reverse complement strand
ATTATTTCATTCAACGGAATGGAGTGAGGCGAAGAAGCGAAATAGGGCGGAAGGTCTGGAAGCAAGACCCATGTTATGATTTACTGATGATAAATGTCTTTATGAAGATTGTTCTGTCAAGGGCGCAATATTTCAGGTATGATTTTATGAAACGAGCAAGATCGAAGTGTTTTCAGTAACTGATGGTAGTTGTTGAGCCTGGTGGTTTTCCCTCCGCAAAAAGACTGTGGGACAAGCTAGGCGAAACAGCTACGCCTTTCGGCGCTGAATGTTAGGTGATGGCGCGAGCCTTGCTGAGCGGAGGAGCCGAATGGAATGGAGTTATATTATTTCATCCAACGGAATGGAGTGAGGCGAAGAAGCGAAATAGGGCGGAAGGTATGGAAGCAAGATCCACGACAGGATTAACTGATCGTAGTTGTTGGTGATCTTTTGCATCAACAGCTACGTTTTGAACGCTAACTATCGGTTTTATTGAAAGCCTTTTATTGGTAATTGCATTTTCTCTGCAATTGACAATATAAGGCGATGTAAGGATTTGGTGGATAAATAAAAAGGCTTCTCTACAAATGCAGAGAAGCCTTTGGTTAGTTTGGGAGGAACTGAGGGGATTATTAAAAGATTATCCGGAATGGGTTGCTGAGAACTGGATTAACTTACCTTCAGAGTTCTTGGTAGCAACAGCAAGATAGAAATTTGAATCTTCGTAAAGCGGCGCTACTGATTGCTGAAGTGAGTTAAACGCAATTGAACCGGTAAAGGGAGCTGCAAAGTTGAAAGCAGGCAGCGTCTTTGAATGAGCGAATATTTTGTAATCTTCATTCACCGGATCAATAGGATTTGAGTACATAACAAGAGCAAACACAACCAGATTAACTTCGTCGGACAGGAAATCGACTGATGCGTTTAGAGCAGGCAATTCAAAAGAGAATGAATTAGCTGACAAATTAGCAGAAGTTACCGGAAGAGCGAAACCACCCGGAGTGATGATGTTCTGATTTGTCGGCTTAACTGAAGAACTTAACGGATAGTTCTTTTTGAAAATGGTGTTGAAGGTCGACATACCGGACTGTTTGACAGTACGCCAGATGGTCATGAGATCATCAATGTCCTGAATGAATGAAGCAAACTTTCCTGTAACACCGAACTTTGCGCGAGCTGCCACTGCTTCTGGTGAATCATTTACGGCATAGCTTGAAGGACGAGCAGCAAGGACGGTGTGACCGTCAACTGTACGGGCAGCAAGGTTGCCGAGTCTGCCGCTAAGATTTCCAATTACATTTCCGGTTACGCGTGCCATAATATTTCTCCATAATTTGTTAAGAGTACGGATCAAAATTAGAGAGAGGGAGAAACATATTTAGTGTAGTTCTGATTACAGCAAAAAGGGGGAAAAGAATAAGACTGGTCAGATACTACTCAGATACTACTTAGATACTACTTAGAGACTGGGTAGAATGGGGAGTTTTTTTGTTCTTTTTTTGCGGAAAAGGATGGAGGTAATTGAGTCGGTTGAGAGGAAGTATTTTTCAGATAAAAGATAGACGGATTCAAGCATGGAAATTGATTTACGAAGGGAGCGATATTCGGATTTTATCAGGAGATTGCGTAAGGCGATAT
>CAZEXO010000466.1:0-1628 GCA_964516545.1 uncultured Melioribacteraceae bacterium | reverse complement strand
ATCATAAGTATTTTGAACATAACTAAGTATAAAAGCCAGAACATTGCCGGTAATTATGCCAATACCTCCGAGAAATATTCCCTGATAAATAAAAATCATAAGTATCTGTTTTTTCCGCGCGCCTAATGATTTTAATATCCCGATCTCTTTTGTCTTTTCAAGTACATTGATAAGCAGTGAACCGACAATATTAAACACGGCAACAATGATAATCAAAGCGAGAATAATGGGAATCGGTTTTTTCTGAAGTTCTATCCATGTAAAAATGTTTCTATGAATACTGAAAAATGATCTGACATAATATGGATATCTCAGGTTATCCTGGAGTACTTCTGATAAACTGTCAGCAACACTGATATCATTAAGTTTTATGTTATATCCTGAAACAACATTACTGAGTTCCAGCAATTCTCTCATCCTTAAAATATCGGTGTAAGCATAGATGTCGTCATATTCTTTCATACCGGATTTGTAAATTGCCTCAACCCTGAATTGCAAAATAACCGGCGGATTAATTTGCGAGGGGAGCACATCATTTTTCAGGCTGAATAATACTAATGTATCACCCGTGCTGATGAATAATTTTTCAGCCAGTTTTGAACCAAGAGCGATTCTTGGGAATGTGGTACTTCGAATACTATCCAGATTGCCCTGAAATACAAATCTAGAAATCTCATTTTCATCATTAGTAAAATCGATTCCAAGAAGAGTAATTCCTTCAGCTTGTTTATCAGACCTGATGATTGAAAGTTTTGAAAGAAAAGGGTCCAGTCTGTTTAAGTATTTATTTAAGTCGGTTCTAATTTGTTGAAGACTCTCGTTGTCTTCTTCAAGGACACGATTGCCGAAAGCAGTAATTTTAATATGTGAGTTAAAACTTGTGATCTTATCGGTAATTGTTGATTCAAAACCATCAAGAATTGAAAGAGTAATAATTAAAATGGATACTCCAAGAGTTATTCCCAGGATTGTAATTAGCGAAATAAGTGAGATGAATTTTTTCTCACTTTTATGGTTAACGTACTTTTTTACTACAAAAAGGGGAAAGCTCATTTAGTGTTCTCTCGAATTCGAGTACAAAGATATAAATAAAGTCGATTTGATGTAAAAAATATTCCTAACAATTTGACATTTTTGCTTCAATGCCATAAGTTTGTAAGTCTTGGCAAGAAGCTCTTTGTAATATTGAATAAAAAAATTCGGGGCGTAGCGTAGCCCGGTTATCGCGCCTGCTTTGGGAGCAGGAGGTCGCAGGTTCAAATCCTGCCGCCCCGACAAAATGAAAAATTCAGTTGAATTTTTGAATGAATTTTTGCGATAATCTGTTTGATTAGTGAATGAAGGTTTGAACTCTATCGCGAAAATTTGGTAGTATCTGTTATTTTGATAAGATGCGCCAGTAGCTCAGCAGGATAGAGCAACGGTCTTCTAAACCGTAGGTCAGAGGTTCGAATCCTCTCTGGCGTACAACTTAAATGGTGGGTATAGCTCAGTTGGTTAGAGCGTCTGGTTGTGGCCCAGAAGGTCATGGGTTCAAATCCCATTACTCACCCAACATTATGAAATTCGTTTAGGCCCCATCGTCTAACGGTTAGGACCTCGCCCTTTCACGGCGGTAATAGGGGTTC
>CAZEXO010000465.1:0-1670 GCA_964516545.1 uncultured Melioribacteraceae bacterium | reverse complement strand
GGGCTTGCGCTTCACCGAGACTTTCTCATTTAGTAACCGGAATAGAAAAAGCTGATTCATGGACGGTTGACGCTCATAAATGGTTAAACGTACCCTATGATTCGGGAATAGTAATTATCAGAGATTTTCAGAATCATCGTAAACTTAAAACCGTACAATGTTCTTATGCCGGAAGTCATATCGATGGATACAGAGATTGTTCTCAATGGGTTCCGGAAAATTCCAGACGAGCAAGAGGTTTTGTTCTATATGCCGCCTTGAGAAATTTAGGACGTGTCGGTCTTCGGCAAATAATTGATAACAGTTGTTTTATTGCAAACGAATTTGCACAACGATTAGCTGACTTGCCCAATGTTCGTGTTTTGAATAAAGTTGTTTTGAATCAAGTTTTATTTCGAGTTGAACCCAAATTGGATTGTGATACCAATCTTTTCAATAGAAATGTCAGTAGACGTATTCAGGAAGAAGGTTTAAGCTGGATTGGTACAACTGAATGGTTGGGTGAAACAGCAATGAGAATATCAATTTCAAACTGGTCAACAACAAAGGATGATGTTGATAGAACAATAAGAAGCATTAAAAATTCGATTGAAAATGAGTTACAAAAAATCGGTAATCCAATGAGTAGTGAATAAAGTTGTTTACATCCGCTGAAAGAACCGCAGGATATTACAGAACTCTCGTAAACCGTTGGACGAAGGAGGCTCTTGGAGAAACACCCCATAATTGAAATTGTGGGTTATGCTGATTTGCAAGTAAGTGGAATGGCGGGTTAACGGTAATCATAAAGTGGTAAACAGTAAAGGACAAACGTGTTGATTGACAATAAAAGATTATTTGTTATATTGGGTTTGGGAGATGGGAGTGTTTGGACAACAGAGGAAATCTGATATACATTCACCTGAAGCAGGAGTCATAGTTTTTTGAAAGCGAAAATGATTTACATGCGTGTAATTAACCGAGGCGCTGGAATTGTTAGTCCGTTAGGCATCAAATGAAAATCTTCTTTTTTATAATATCAACAATATTTGCACTCTTATCTTGTAGTGATGACATTACAACTTCATCTGATCCTGAGAGTTCTGTATTGTTGATTGAGTTTGAAAATGATAGTCTGACTTATGATTTGTGTAATTATTGGATTCCAATTGAATATTCACTAACAAATATTTCTGAAGAGGATGTTTCAGTTCGTGGGTTTATTGATTCATGGGGTTCATATAGGATATCACAAAAGATTCAAAACTTGAGGAATAATCAGTGGGTCACAGACTATGAGCTTACGTACGATTCTACTCTTATTATCCCATCGGGAAGCTCAATTGTGAGTAAATTTTATACAAGACTTAAGGGTGATTGGAGAATTTTAATTCCAATCTCAGATCATGATACATTATTTTCCCCGATAGTAAAAGTTGTTAATGAACAACTCAAATGATACGCTAAAATTGAAGCAGTTTCATTATGGTTATTGCCATTTTTCCAATCTTCACTTTGAAAAAGTTGCGGGCACAAATTATGTCGATTTGTATTGGGATGACAGGTATTCTTCCTGGGAGTTTGAAAGATATGATTCAGGAGCAATATGTTTTAGTGACCCTCCTGCCATTTTCATTTATCCTGGGGCTGAATACAATTCAATAATGGCTGATATATTTCCCCAAGGGTAC
>CAZEXO010000464.1:0-1670 GCA_964516545.1 uncultured Melioribacteraceae bacterium | reverse complement strand
GATGGATAACTTTGAAAACGATTATTCATTTGATCTGAAAATTAAATACGACGATTTTACTTTCGGGACGAATTATATTCTCAGGCAGGCTTCGACAGCCACGCTGTTTAAATCCACCGGCACTACTTATGAAGATAACGGAACGTCCTGGAACATCAGATTTATAAATAATTATCTTAAGTATGATAAAAATATTTCGGATGATGTAAAAATTTCGTCTCTGCTTTATAACCGAAACGCTACCGTACTTGATAATACAATTTATTATGTTGTTGATACCGCTCAGATAGGATACTACCGACCGAACAATTTAACGGGATGGGAAAATGTAATTAACTATCAGCTTAACTCTTTCTTTTCGTTCACGGGTGGATTAACATTCGAATATGAAAGTCTCGCAAAAAATTACTCGGTGTCAATCAGTAATTCGCCGGATCAAAAACCACCAGTACCGGATTCGCCGGAAATGTTAAACAATTATTTAGCAAGTGTTTTTATCGAGCCTCAAATAATTCCCTTCGAAAACTTTTATGTTTCGGGAGGAATTCGATATGACCACAGCAGCATTTATGATCAGGTGTTAACGCCCCGCGTTGGAGTTAATTATAATTATGATAATTATCTTTTTCATTTTTCCTATGCAGAAGCATTCAGAGCTCCCAAACCATGGGATTACACTGACGGAATCGGAAATAAATCTTTGTTACCCGAGAAGATGAAATCACTGGAAGCTTCGGCTACTTTAATATTTCAGAACAGTTTTAAATTTATTCTTACCTGGTACAGTAACAAACTCGAACAAGCGTTGATCAGAGAAACCTCGTCAGGAGGATACAGGTGGATCAATAGCGGAAATATAAACACTGACGGAATTGAAGCATCGTTAAGTTACAATACAAAAAATGTTAATTCTTTTATTAACTATACATTCAACCAGAGCTATAACGAATCTCACGAGCTGATACCCGAAATAAGCAAACACACGGCAAATGCCGGACTGACCTATTCGCTAAACGAACATTTTTCAATTAATCTCAGAGCAAATTATCTGGGGAAAAGAGAAAATCCGAAGTTGATAACATCTACAAACAAACAACACGTCGATCCGGCTCTTATTCTCCACGGTAACATATCTCTCATAAATCTCAACGGATTTGATTTTCAGTTATCGGTAAAAAATATTCTGGATGCAGAGTATTATCACACTTCAAACAGAGATCCTGACAGGTATCGCCAGCCGCAGAGAACTATCATGATATCAGCCGGATATACGATTGATTATTAGGGGATGAAGAGTGAAAAAATAATTTAACAAAATTTCAGAGAAATCTTTATGGACAAAATATTTCGATACTTACGCGTGGTTTTTGTTGTTTGTTTATTTATGGTAACGATAACAAAACCCCAGAATATTTCCCGTCATGAAGTTATCTCAGCTTACATTTATAACTTTGCGAAAAATGTTCAGTGGCAGAATGAGGAATCAATATCCGAATTTACTTTTCTGCTTATTGGCGCTGAAGCAAATTTGTCAAAAGAGATGATTAATCTTTCGAAGAAAAAAAAACTCAGAAATAAACCGATAAAAATAATTATCTCCGATACTCCCACCGGGATTAAAAATATACAATTGATTTTCGTAAGTAAAACCGCGGAAAATAATCTGGTGA
>CAZEXO010000463.1:0-1679 GCA_964516545.1 uncultured Melioribacteraceae bacterium | reverse complement strand
ATCTCATTTTCAAAGAAGGAATAAATAACAGCATCAAACACAGCTCATGTAACGAAATTAATATTGAGGCAAATGTAAAAGGGAAAAGCCTCGAAGTTATACTTAAGGATAATGGGATTGGTTTTTCTGAAAAACTAAAGGAGGGAAACGGACTAGATAACATGAAATACAGAGCTGAACTGATCGGAGGAAAATTAGTGGTTCAATCAGTTGAAGGTGAGGGGACGAAAATACAGTTCGTTGGCGATATTGGCTGAGTTTTTTTAGATTTGACCTGAGTAAATAAAACCGGAATTTCGGATTATGATAAATGTTGTTATTGTTGAAGATAATGATACTATTCGCGAGGGACTCAAACTCCTAATCGAAGGAACTGAAGGTTACTCCTGTTCGGGTGTGTTCAGGGATTGCGAAACTATGTTACGAAATATTTCCCGGTTAAAACCCGATGTTATTCTGATGGATATTGTTTTGCCGGGAATGTCGGGAATTGAAGGAATAAAAGAAGTAAAAAAAATTTTACCGGAAACTAACTTGCTTGTTCTTACAGTTTATGACGAGAATGAAAAAGTATTTCAGGCACTCTGCGCGGGTGCTTGCGGTTATCTTGTAAAAAAAACAACTCCGGCAGGTTTATTACAATCGATAAAAGAAGCCAGCGAAGGAGGCGCTCCGATGACTTCATATATCGCCCGAAAAGTTGTTAACTTTTTCCAGAAAAAAAATGTTTTCACACCTTCCGAATCGAAAAACATTCTCACACCCCGCGAAAAAGAAGTTCTTTCAGGGCTTATTGAAGGAAATAGTTATAAGGCTATCGCGGACTCACTTTTTATAAGCATCGATACCGTCAGATTTCATTTCAGAAATATTTATAAAAAGCTGCATGTCCATTCTCAAAGCGAAGCAGTCGTAAAAGCCCTTAGGGAAGGATTAATTTGATTACCTGCATATTCGGGTAGTAAAACTGGTGAAATCGAATCTTTAACGTGAAAAAACTATTCATTTATGGAATTTATTTTTGCTTCATGCTGGATTATGTTTGTAACGGCTATTGAATTAATTTGTTCTTAAGAAAAATCATTGAATAATTTTAATCTGCGTTTCAGATTCGGGGGTAGAATTATTATTGCATCTCTGCTTAAAAATTTTGAGAAAGCTTTAATAATTCTTGCTGAGACGCAGGTTTTTTTTTGAATTCGTAATTAACAGCGATAGCTATTCCCAAATTCTCTGAATATTACACTCCGGGTATAAATTGAATAAGTTATTCTTAAATGTAGAAATCCAATTCTCTGAGTCAGTATTTCTGATATCTTACATTATTCTGTATCTCGGAATTTTGTTTTTCGTACCGTCAGTTTATCCGGCAAACTGGATAATACTTTTCTTCCTGCCGTTTTTAATAATCCTGAGCTATGAAAAAATTATTTTTCGTGAGTACTCTGTGGGAATATTTCTCGCATCTGTTGGAATAAGAAAATACAATCTGTTTAACGGAATTGTTATCTCATCGGTTTTTGGGCTCATAACTGGCGGATTTTTTTTCGGAGTAATCATCTCATCGGAAATTGTAAAAATTATTCTGAACGGATTAATGCCGGTTTTGCTTATTCCGCTAAGTCTCATTTTTATTCTGATGACTTCATCTCTTACAGAAGAACTTTTCTTCAGAGGGC
>CAZEXO010000462.1:0-1688 GCA_964516545.1 uncultured Melioribacteraceae bacterium | reverse complement strand
TAATTATCCCGACAAGAAATTAATTATGATTAATTTTTACGAATCACCCGAAGGCGCTGTACTTTTTGAAATAAATAAGGCAAACATTCTGAATCAACGAATTCAGGTTTTACAGGATATGATTCTTCTTGGAGGTACTGAAATAGATGTAGCTTCGTTGTATCGCGAAGGACAACAAAGCCTTCGTACTCTTCAAAAACATACTGAAGAACTTGAGAAAAATCGAAATCAACTTGAAAAAATTATTTCTCGAAAATCCGCAGAAATTGAAAGTCAGAAAGACAGCCTTAACAGACAAACAAAAAAAGTAAACGAGCAACGGAAAATTTTAGATGCTCAGTATGAACAACTTGGAAAAAGAGAAAAAGAACTCGATGAACTGATCGTGAAAATTGAGCAGCAACAGAGAATCCTTGAAGATCAGACGGGGAAAATGGAAGCTCAGGAAATCAACTTAAAAGAAGGCGAGAAAACTCTTAAGGCACAGAATGATAAAATATTGCAGCAGGAACAGATTCTGGAAGAGAAGGGAGTTACCATTGACCAGCAACAGAACATTCTTTATCTGCTTGGTTTGTCGGTCTTGTTCTTTGTTGTTCTTGCAGTCGTTGCATACAATGGTTATAAAAACAAGCAGAGACTGAATGAGCAATTGGAAAATAAAGTAAGGGAGCGAACAGCCGAGCTTCGATCTGCAAATGAACGTCTGACAGTTGAACTTACCGAACGCAAACAAACGGAAGAAAAACTCAGGCAGAGCGAGGAACAATTCAGATTAATATCTGAAAATGTAGCCGACATGATTGTTGTTCTTGATCTTGAAGGAAGAAGAGTCTACAATAGTCCATCTTATAAACCGATACTTGGAGATGTTCAATCCTTAATAGGAACCATGTCTTTCAAAGAAGTTTTTCCCGATGATATGGATAGAGTAAAAAAAGCTTTTCAGAAAACGATCAGTTCAGGTATCGGTCAGCGGTCGGAGTACCGGTTGTTAGCCATTGACGGAAACATTCATTTTATTGAATCGCAGGGGAGCGTGATTCGTGATGAAAACGGAAAAGTAAAAAATGTAGTGGTAGTATCGCGCGATATAACCGAGAGAAAAAAGACTGAAGAGGAATTAAGAAAATACCGTGAAAATCTAGAAGAAATGGTGAAAGCCAGAACTGCCGAGCTGGAAATTGCAAAAGAGCGTGCGGAATCCGCCGACAAACTGAAATCGGCTTTTCTGGCAACAATGTCCCACGAGCTGCGAACACCCCTAAATTCAATAATCGGGTTCACCGGAATTCTAATGAAGGGTATTGCGGGACCATTAAACGACGAACAACTCAAACAACTTGGAATGGCAAAGGGAAGCGCGAAACATTTGCTTAGTCTGATTAATGACGTGCTCGATATTTCCAAAATTGAAGCCGGTCAGCTTGTTGTTTCGGTAAGCGAGTTAAATTTTCCCAAAATGATTGAAAGAGTAATCTTAAGCGTAAAACCGCTCGCTGACAAAAAAGGTCTTCAGCTAAAATCTTCGCTCTCAGAAGAGATTAAAGAAATCAAGAGCGATGAAAGAAGAGTTGAACAGGTATTTATAAATCTTGTAAACAACGCCATTAAATTTACCGAAAGAGGGCGGGTGGAAATTAATTGCGAAGTAAAAAACTCGAAAATTATTTCGAAGATAATTGATA
>CAZEXO010000461.1:0-1715 GCA_964516545.1 uncultured Melioribacteraceae bacterium | reverse complement strand
TAAAAGCAGTTAAAGAAATATTTATTAATGAATTAATAAAAAAGAAAACTGAAAGTAGTAAATGGTTACTCTATGTTAAATCCGGCTGTCAGCCCCGCCTGAACATCGGAAAGTGTAGTATTACATTTTTTGCCGGGCATCTTCCGCTTACTGCAAACATGGAAGAAACCGAAAAATACTTAAACAGCTTTAACGTGACTGCCGCTAAAAAGGAAGATCAAAGTACTTATTTAAAAGTTACGAAAGGAAGCTCAAGAAATATTGATGATTATAAAACAATTCAAAATCATTTCCCGCTGAATTACGGAATAGGCGAAATTGGACTTCCTGAATCGGCATCCGGAGAACGGAAAGCTCAGGCTAAGCAGTTGAAAGCATACCTGCTTTTTTTCGAACAAGTGCTTGCAAATTACCTCTCACAACTTGCCCATGTTAAGGATTTGTTTTCGATTAAAACGACAATTGACAAAACATATTTCACAAAATTGGTAACCGGAATTGAAGGATTAGATGAACTGCTCAGTGATAAAACCGAATTCTTAAACACGGTTCAAAAAACTATGGAGAGTCAGGATATTTTTCTTGAAAGGAGAAATAAATTTCTTAATCATCTTCTTTCCCGTTTTTCAGAAAACTTCAACGAGTACGTCATGACTCTTTATACTTACGTAGATAGTTTCAGCGAGCAGGATATTATTAATTCTAAGCTGGACTTTCTTGCTGAATATCCTATGATCAGTTCATTACGCGGCGGCGGACTTGACTACACAAAGGTGGATGATGTTTGGAATACCATGAATGTTGAAGGATTAAAACTGCGTGTTGCGCGGGCGCTCGGTTTCAAAAATTTCAACAGACGGGACCTCGTAAAAATGCTGGATGTTGAATACCTGGAGCTTGATAAAGATAATGTGAATGATTACAGATTCAGAATTATTGATGACGACAAACAAAAAATACTTTTAAGCAGCAGTGGTAAATATCTTAACAAGAAAAATATGACTATTGAGCTGAACGCCGCTTTAACACTGGCTAAAGATATAACGAACTATCAGTTAAAACAGACAAAAGACGGTCGATTCTATTTCAATTTGATAAACGAAAGCAATAATGTTATTGCGCGGAGAATTGAATACTTTCCTTCGGAAGAAAAAAGAACCGAAGCTATTCAATACCTGATAAATTTTCTTAAGGAAAAATTCGATGACGAGGGATTTTTTATTGTTGAACATATCCTTTTGGTTCCCCAAAAAGCGGATGATAAATTTTTACCTATTTGTGTTGATCCTTCCTGTTCACACTGCGAAGAAGCTGATCCTTACTCGATGCGCATAACAGTCCTTTTGCCTGCTTGGTCGGAAAGATTTATAAATCTTGATTTCAGAAAGTTTGTTGAAAGAACAATCCGGCTCGAAACACCCGCTCATATTTTGCCGAGAATCTGCTGGGTGGATAGAGAAGATATGAGTGATTTTGAAAGAGTCTATAAGGAATGGCTTGAATATTTGGCTTCACACAAGACTAAAAAGAGAAGTAATTTATTAAACAAACTTATCGATGTTCTGAACAGAATGAAAAGCATTTATCCTGAGGCTATTCTGCACGACGGAAGTAATCCTGAAATAACCGAATCTCCTGTTATTCTTGATAAAACGAATTTAGGAACAAACAAGACATAAATATCATGGCAGAGATTAAATTTAAATTGGATGAGG
>CAZEXO010000460.1:328-1732 GCA_964516545.1 uncultured Melioribacteraceae bacterium | reverse complement strand
GAGGTCGGCGCTTGTTTTTCCTCAGCCTCGCCTTTTTCAAATATTTGTGCCGTAAAACTCTCACCACAATTCTTGCAGATGAATCGTACGGTGATCATTATTTCCCCCTCCTCATCCAAGGTTTTCGGTGAATCGTCTCCAGAGGTATTCTGCAGCACTTTCCGCTGTTAAAATCACGTCACGGTCATTCTGTCGGCTACCATACCACATGCCCGATGGTTTAAAACCAAGCGACTGTTCATTATCCTTTATTGAAAGCATATCATTAAAGGAATTATCACCATCCATTGCGAACTCTCCCTCATGATAGGCTATCGAATCAGAAGATGACAGACCACCAATCCATATCTTACATTTATTACCAATTTCACCTCGGATATAAATAGTAGCAATAAATTTATAATTATGAACTTCTGTATAATCAGTATCCACTTCCTGATATTGATGGTTGAATTCCTGAAGTGCATTTTGAAAATATTCTTTGATTATTAGGAATGAGTTTTTAAGAAATAAATCTTTATCTCTTTGAGTAAACTCTTTTTTTATTTTAGGCAGTGGAATCTTTAACCCTAATGTAGTTGCTTTAAACTGTTCCACTTCTGATGGTTTACTCAGATTTAATCGAGATTGCAGAGCAGTAACTATATTCCGCAAATTACCATCCCATGGGAGATAAAATTTATCATTTAAGAGCGGATATTTACTTAATATCTGTCGTTTCTCTCCTTCAGAACCAACTAATAACGGTAGCACTTTTACTTCACCAGTAGAAGCCTCTTTATTTAAAACAGAATTAAGTTCTCTCTGTGGCCAATTCTTCTGAATGAAATTTATACTAAAGACAACAATAACATATTGAGAAGAGGCAAGTCCTTCATTTACTTTTTGTACTACACTATCACCCCCTTTAATTTCAGCTTCATCATACCAACATGAAATACCAGCCTGACTGAATACTTCAACCATTGGACGCACTATTTCTTCCTTATCTTCTCCAGCATGACAAATGAAAATATCCCTCATATTCATCTACCTCCTTAATATTAAAATAATACCCCTCCGCTGGAAAAGATCATCTGAATAAAATCATTTTTTGAACCTGTCTCAAAACTATTTTTTCAACAATTGAACAGGAATTAGAGCATTACCACCAATAAATTCTTCAACAAGGTAAACATGATTAAGACCTTCCCATGTTGATTGGGGGACATGCTCAAAAACAATCATTTGGAATGCGCCTTTTAATTCTTTTTGAATCCTATCTATGAAATCATCTAAAAGTTCAAAAGCTTTTCGTATTTTTCTTTCATCACCTCGATCAAGTTTTTCTTTCTTTTTTTCACCCTCTCCCCAATACGGCCGACTTGGTTGATCTATTATTAGATAAGATGGAACATAAGGAAC
>CAZEXO010000460.1:0-318 GCA_964516545.1 uncultured Melioribacteraceae bacterium | reverse complement strand
ATTAAATAATAGAATTTCAGAATTAGAACAAGAAAATGAATATTTAAAATCAATCGGAACTGCAACAGAAAAAGAAATAAATGCATAAACATATGGTTTGAGCTACTTCCCACATTTTCGATAAAATCTGTTAATGGTTTACGCAATAGCAAAGCTTTCTGTGAATAATCGAAGACGGGATGATATTCATAATAATTTTCCAATATGTCACCAGTAAACTTGATATATACTTGAATAATTTCTTCTATCAGCTTAATAAACATGATCCTATTTTCAGTAGCATCTGTAATATGAAGGCTATCTAATTGTAACTGAAGA
>CAZEXO010000459.1:0-1735 GCA_964516545.1 uncultured Melioribacteraceae bacterium | reverse complement strand
CGTTATATGAAGTCCCAAAATACGGGACAGTAAAAGACGAGAATACAGAGATTGACGCAAAAAATAAATTGATCGATTTACTAAAGTTATCTAGCAACGCTTATAAAAAGCTGGAAGGATTAAAGTTTAGACATTATTATAAAAACATAAAATTACAGTTAGAGTTAATCGACTATTATAAAATACTGGTTGATTACAGTAATCAACTTCCTGTTACTTATAAAAAAAAGTTTGAAGAGTTGGTCTTTAGAGATTTTGATGATTTGGAAGAAGCCATATTAAGTGAGGATTTCGGGATTAATACCCAATGGATATGGGAGATGACATTAGATAATTTACCAAAGTTAATATCATTTCTTCAAAAGGAAATAAGTGGACAGAATAAGAGTAGCTGACATATTAGAGCACGGACTTCCTTCTTATCTTACGGATCATAAGTTATCCTGGAAGCAAACGAAGGTTGTTCGCAAAATAATTAATTGCTGCTCACTTTATTCACCGAGACAAAGAATTTCTTGTTCAAATAGTTCTTGCGATTATTCAGTCGAAAGGGGTACTCCTTGCGGTGATCGTCATTGCAACAGATGTAATAACAACAAGATGTTGAAATGGTTGTCAAAAATCATTACGCAGTTTCTTCCCCTTTGTTATCATCATGTTGTTTTTACTTTGCCAAGCGAGCTTCGTAATCTTATCCTCTGTAATAAAGAAGTGATTTATGATTTGTTCTTCAAGTCTGCATTTGATGTTCTAAAAAAGTTCAGCAAAGATGAAAAGTATTTCGGCGGTGAAATTGGCTTTATAGGTATGCTTCATACGTGGGGACAAACATTAAGTTATCATCCTCATTTACATTTTATCGTATTGAGCGGTGGAATTAAAAACGGCAGTTATTGCAGACTCCCCTACAGTAAGAATTTTTTGTTCCCTGTTAAAGCAATGTCAAAGGTGATGATGGGTGTGTTCATCGAGAAGATCAAGTCTGTCTATCATGACGGCGAACTTGTCTTCCCTGGAAAACTTGAAAGGATTTCATCTAAAAATGCTTTCAACAATTTTTTGTATGAAATAAGTCAAAAAGAATGGGTGATATATAATCAGCCTCCATTGAACGGTTCACCAAAAGTTCTTGAGTATTTATCACGCTATACTCATAAAGTTGCCATAAGTAATAACCGCATTAAAGATTACTCAAACGGCAGAGTTACTTTTGAATACAAGGATTACAAAGACAGAAATAAAAACGACATCCCGGCAAAGAAATTAATGGTACTAAGTCAGAATGAGTTTATCAGAAGATATCTCTTACACATTTTGCCCGAAGGTTTTAGAAAGCTAAGATATGGCGGGATATTTGCTTCAAATAGAAAAAGAAAATCTATCTCAATAATTAAAGAATATTTTAAAGATTTAATTGATACTCTCAATCAGCAAACAGAAAGCTGGTTTAAAAGAGTAAGAAAATACATTGATGTCCTTTGTCCGAAATGTGAAGAAAAACTTTTATTCAACTTTTATGGAATTAACACAAGTTGAAGATCATGTTGAAGGCTGTATTAATATATAGCAGCTTCATATAACAAGTGTTTCAAGCGGAATGCTTCAGTAAATCCTAACATTTGCAGTTCAGCTTGGTCTTGTTTTTATGAAATAGGAAGTACTAACTAACATTATCAATAAATCGTGGCATTGGTAGCGGAAACCGTGCGGCATCCGCTTAAACACAACGCCGTTA
>CAZEXO010000458.1:0-1756 GCA_964516545.1 uncultured Melioribacteraceae bacterium | reverse complement strand
ATAGGAATTCCGCTAGCCAAATACACCACCGAAATCAAAGTTAACTGCGATTTCGCTGCCAAATTTTTATTATCAACTTTTTAATTATCAATGAGTTAGTAACTGTTCAATATTTGTAGGGTACGACCTTGCACATTAAAAGAGTACTACTTCAATAGTTAATTCTCAAAATTTGGCCAATCATCTGTTCTAAATGGAGATGCCGGCAGACCTGCTTTATTAAAAAGATTAGACTGGGCGTTCATACTCCATCCATAACGGAATTCTGTTTCTTAATGTAACTGCCGGAATCGCAGTTATCAGCAATCTTTCACCGATAGCTCAAAGCCAGTTAAAATTATCGAACCCTGCGGTTATGGCGGGCAGCATAATTTCTGCTGCATGTACATTTACCATTGCAACGAGCAATTGCAATGCTTACATACAACACTTTCTTCATAACCTTCCTTTGATACAAAATTAAGTACTTTGTTTTTTTACCATATTGATAAGCGTAAGCATATTTTCAAGGGGAACATCGCCTGTAACAGCATGTGCCGGCGATAAAATGTAGCTTCCCTGACGGCCAAGACGAAGCAACTTATCAACTTCATTTTCTACTTCTGCAACTGTTCCAAATGGAAGAGTTTTCTGAAGCGACAATCCGCCCCAAAAGGTCAACTTGCCGCGATATCGAGATAAATTTTTTTCCAAATCCATAACTTCTGGCTGAAACGGATTGAAACAATCCACTCCAATTTCTATAAGGTCGTCAAACAGTTCATCCATTTTGCCGCAGCAGTGAATGAACACATATTTGCCGGCGTCTTTCACCGCAGCATACATTCGTTTCAATACGGGATAAAGAAACTCTCGCCAAAGAATCGGCCCCATCTGCAATCCATTCTGATATGCCCAGTCTTCGCCAAAAAGAACACCGTCAATATCATATTTCAACGCTTCCTGAAGATGAGCGATATTATAATCGCAAATTTTATTCAGCAGCTCATGAACAAAATCGGGATGCTCTATAAAATCCATCGCTAAACTTTCCATACCTCTCATAAACCACGCGCGTTAGTATATCCCCAATGAAAGATAAAAAATCTGGAAACAATCCTTATATTTTCTGATATTCTCCGCAAAGTGAACAAATGTCCTCTGGTCTCGCGGGTCAGGAAAAATATAATTTTTTAATGTGGGTTCGGGCAACAGAAGATTTTCAACAACACCGATGTCCTTGTCGTTGGTCTGGTCAAATACAACGCCAAATGGGTCGCGGATGCGGTTATTTCCCAAATCAATCGTATATGCTCTTCTGCCGCCATAATTAATATTACAATGATTTTGCAGAAGAGTTTGCATATCTTTTACACCAAAATGCCCTACGAGTTTATCTTTGGCCTCTGGCGTAAGTCGGAAACTCCATGGCACATAGGGTGTTTTTTTACCATCTAAAACCTGTTTGATTATTTCTCGTTTTGTCATATATTTCCTTTTATATTTTAATTATACATCTATGTATGGTTATTTGGATTTAATTGGAATCATTAAAAACATTTGTTATGCCTTTGGTTTCAATTTCCATGTAAACGTCAGCGAACCAACCGCGAGTACCGCACAACCGACACTATCCATAAAACCTGGTAAAATAATCAAGCATCCAGCCGAATCCGGACGTTTCCACTGACTTGGCGATATAACCGAATAAACCAATAAATCATGCTGCCGTCCCAATCGCCTTTTTGCTTGTTAAATCCAATGCCATAATTCCAAT
>CAZEXO010000457.1:227-1756 GCA_964516545.1 uncultured Melioribacteraceae bacterium | reverse complement strand
AACCCATAAGTATCTAATCCATAAAGCTTGGAATATAGTCTTCCATATTCTTCGTCGACCCTTTTGGTCAGTGCATATGGGGATAATAATGTCCCTTCTCGTCCTTCTTTTTTTGGCAGATTCGGTTCGTCTCCATAGACAGAAGAACTGGATGCATAAACAAACTTCATCACACCGTTCTGTCTGGACGCTTCCATCATATTGAGTGTTCCCTTTATGTTGATTTCCTCATACAATAACGGCATCTCTATGCTTCTCGGAACACTCCCCCAGGCTGCTTGATGTAAGACATATTCTACACCATCACAAGCCGCCATACAGGTTTCTAAATCTCTTATATCTCCTTGGATAAATGAATAATTCGGATAATCAGCAAACATATCCACATTGGCCTGTTTTCCGGTAGAAAGATTATCAAAACACCTAACCTGATAGTCTCGATTCAATAAAGCTTCACAAAGATTGGAACCGATGAAACCGGCACCACCGGTCACCAGAAAAACGCTGCCTTTTTCAAATTTTACGTTGTCATAACCCATTATATTTACTTCATTCCTCACAATCTCCAGTATTTATATCCTGCAGATTCATATTCCTTTCTGTCCAGCATTCCTTTAATATCAAGCAAAACTTTGTTTTCGTTCTGTCCTTCTTTGAACATTTTATTGAAATCCCCTTGTGTCAATTTTGAAAATTTTGCATGGCCTACTGCAACAATGATCGCATCCTTTCCGTTTATGTTTTCAACTGAATCAAATGTAATTCCATACTCATGTTTTGCCTCCTCAGCATCCGCTTCCGGATCCGCAATTTTGGGCTTGATTCCGTATTCGTTGAGTTCACGAACGATATCGATAACTCTGGTATTTCTGGTATCCGGGCAGTTTTCTTTGAAAGTAAAGCCTAAAATTGCTACTTTTGCGTCTTTAACAGGCACATCCGCTTTAATGAGATTTTTAACAAGATTCTCAACCACATATTTACCCATATCATCATTGATTCGTCTTCCGGAAAGGATGATTTGTGAGTGATAACCTAACCGCTCCGCCTTATAGGTTAAATAATAAGGATCTACGCCAATACAGTGTCCTCCGACAAGTCCCGGTTGAAAATTTAAGAAGTTCCATTTGGTCCCAGACGCATTTAATACAGATTTTGTATCAATGCCCATCCTATTAAAAATGATCGATAATTCGTTCATAAACGCAATATTAATATCTCTTTGTGAGTTTTCAATTACTTTTGCCGCTTCAGCAACTTTAATGGATTCTGCTCGGTGTACTCCGGCCTCGACAACTAATTCATATACTCTTGCAATGATATCGAGAGACTCCTCATCCATGCCGGACACAACTTTTACAATGGTTTCAAGTCTGTGCACTCTGTCACCCGGATTTATACGTTCCGGTGAATAACCCACGTCGTCGTCCTTATCTCTCCCCCATGCGATTACAGAGAAAATTACAGGGCCGGACAACTTCCCTGAGACAGGGGGAGGGTGAGCGCTGGCCTTGTCAGTTCGCACAGCG
>CAZEXO010000457.1:0-217 GCA_964516545.1 uncultured Melioribacteraceae bacterium | reverse complement strand
GTGCACTCTGTCACCCGGATTGATTCTTTCTGGTGAATAGCCAACCTTGAAGTCTATACCGCATTGCAACCCTGATTCTTTTTCGAGAATTGGAATGCATATTTCTTCCGTGACACCCGGATAAACAGTGGACTCAAAAACTACAATTGATCCTTTTATTAAATTTCTACCTACTGTTCTGCTAGCTGATTCAACAGGTCTCAAATCAGGCGAGTGG
>CAZEXO010000456.1:0-1764 GCA_964516545.1 uncultured Melioribacteraceae bacterium | reverse complement strand
AAGAGCAGCTTTTTTTTTGCATACTAATACTTTTTTACTTTTTGAAGAGACATATCAATGATACTTTCAATTCCAGGTAACTTTTTGTAATTTTGAACTTTGGATTGTTTAACAAATAATCGTATTAATTAGACTTATGGTTATTATCCGAAAACTGATCATAACTGCCATAACGTTTTTTTTATGGCAGGGTTTACATGCCAATCCTGTTAATGTAAAGGAAGTAAATGAGGTTGCTTTAAGGTTTTTAGGACCAGATACTTCGACTTACCAGATTCATGAAATCATTCCGCTTACTGAAGGAAATCAAATTCTGATTTATGCTGTTACATTAAAGCCTGAAGGTTGGATGCTGCTGTCTGCAGACGATGTGATTCAACCGCTACTGGCATTTTCGTTCGACTCGGAATATTTACCCGATGATCGCTGGAATGAAAATACACGAAACTGGATACAAGGATATAAGATTCAAATTGCTAAACAAATAACAAATAAGTCAGCTGCCAGACATCACCTGTGGGATCAATATAACTATAAGGATGCCATAAAATCACAAAAAGCTGTCAGTGCTCTTATCAATGCTGAATTTGACCAGGGTAGCGGATGGAACCGATATTGCCCGGTGGATGAAGATGGACCCGGAGGTCGTACTTACGTTGGTTGCGTTGCAGTTGCCATGGCCCAGATTCTTAGTTATTATAATTATCCTGAAAAGCCGGAAGGTTTTCATAATTATGCCCACAGTACATATGGGAGCATTTATATTAATTACAATGACGAAGCTCCTTACAACTGGAGTGGTATGTCCGACAGCAATTCTGATACATTAAATGCAAGACTTTTATATCAATGTGCCGTATCAGTGAATATGGACTTTGGACCGGATGGTTCCGGAGCAATAACATCGCAGGTTAAAGGTGCATTAACAGAACATTTCGGTTATCCTGCCGGAGTTATAGACTATGTAACCAGATACGATGATACAGAAGAATGGAAAGCTTTTCTGAGATCGTTCCTCGATAATGGTATTCCCGTGATTTATGATGGTAACGCAAATGATGGTAAAGCCGGCCATGCTTTTAATATTGATGGATATACGGGAGATTTCTTTCATCTGAACTGGGGTTGGAGCGGAAGTTTTAACGGTAACTTCACCATTGATAATCTCGCGCCCGGGACACATGATTTTACAAAGAATCAGAATGCCCTGGTGAATATAAGGCCTCCGGTTCCAGGACCAATAAATATGGAACTTACGAATAAATCTATCCGGGAAAACATGCCAGAAGGTACAATGATCGGGACCATACTTGTTACTGACGAAGATCCGGATAATACCTATACTTTCACTCTCGACGGGCCTTCCATTTTTGATAAAGCTTCCAATTATTTTTACCTTTCAGGCGATACGGTAAAATCCAAAATGGTTTTCAATTACTCTCAGCAAAACGCCCTTCCATTACGAATATATGTTGAGGACCAGTACGGGAATAAACTTGATAAGCAGTTCAGCATTCTTATTATTGAAGAACCCAAATTAGTTACAGAAATTAATGTTTCCGGTGATTTCATCTGGTATCCGAACCCGTCATCAGGAACGTTTTATATGAAAAACCTTGCAGGTAAAGAAATTGCCAATGCACTGCTGGAAATTTATACGATAAACGGTTCACTGGTTTACAGCAAATCATTGTCCGCTTTACCAGACACTGAAATCCGTATCGATATCCCACACCTTGGCAAAGGACTTTTTCTGGCTTTGAT
>CAZEXO010000455.1:0-1775 GCA_964516545.1 uncultured Melioribacteraceae bacterium | reverse complement strand
GAACTGGAATTAATTGACTTCGGTCTTGACGAATTATCATACGATGATGATTCAGTTTACATTTACGTGCCTTTCACCGAATACGGCTCCATGCAAAAAGCTCTTGAGGAAAAGAATATTGAAATTCAGTCAACCGAGTTACAGTATATTCCTCACAACTATAAAGAATTAAACGAAGAGCAACAAAAAGAAGTAAACGAATTAATTGAAGCCCTTGAAGATGACGACGATGTCCAGTCGGTTTATCATAATATGCAGTAAGAATTCATTGTCCCTAAAGATGACATCTTTCTAAAAGATGTCATCTTTTTTATTAATTAAAAGTCCCGGGTGTGGCTCCCTTCGCTGGATTTACAGCGCTCACACACTTCTATTTTATTATTCCAATTGCATCAGCTGATTTCGCAGCCATGCTGTTTTTGCATGGCGAAGATCCCGACTTTATTTTTGTCGGGACACCGTGTTTCCGGGACAATTATTTTACTCTTCAAAATAATCCGCGTCAATCTTTTTTATTTCATAAGTCGCTGTTGTCGATACTCCTAGATTATGTTCAATCATCAATTCGGTTAATTTATCTCCGTCAATGAGTACGATTTTATATGTTTGATTTTGATTTGCATAATCAATTGCATCTTTTGTGAAATTAGATGTTGTAATAAATATACCTTTTCGTGCGCCTTGTCCCGATAACGCTCCCGTAAACTTTTGAATTTCAGGTCTGCCGACTGTTCCCTGCCATCGCTTTGCCTGTATGTAGATGATATCCAATCCTAATTTATCCTCTTTAATAATTCCGTCTATTCCGCCGTCGCCTGATTTGCCGATAACTTCGCCTGCTTCCTGTTTTGAACCGCCATATCCCATTTTTAATAATAACTCCACAACTAAGTTTTCAAAAAATTCCGCACTTTTTTCTTTTATTATATTTAACAGATCACTGGCAAGTGATTCATTTATTCTTTCGTATCCATATTCTAGGGCTTCCTGAGGTGTCATTTCCTTTTCTGTTTCATGAGAGGATTTTTCTATTCGTTTCGTACTTCTTTTCTTATCATAAAACTCAAGAAATTTATTATATCGTTTGAGAAATTGATTATCAATATGTGCCGGATTTTCTTTTAGTAATTTTTTCCCGTCCTCTGTTATAGAAGTTAATCCCCGCTTGGGATAAAATAATAATCCTGCCTGCTTAAGATATGAGCCTGCCCATCCTACTCTGTTTTGAATGAACGTCTGCGTACCGCTTGGTAAAAGCTGTTTCTTTTCTTCCTCAGTTAATTTTAGTTCATCTGCTAAAATGATGGCAGCTTCTTTTAATGAGATTTCTCCTTTACGTTCAATTAACTTCAGTAAAGGCAGCATCAGCGATTGATAATCCGGTATCGGCATTTCCTCTCCATATTATTTCTAATTGTTATTTCCGGATAAACCATTAAAATGGTTTCTGGTTTTTATTTTCTTCTTTAAAAAGATGACATCTTTCCAAGAGATGTCATCTTTATTTTTTTTATTCAACTTTGTAGTTGTTGTACTCATCTTCAGTAAGAGCAAAGGTTGAATCTACTATCTTCACTTCTTCGTAGTTTAATTCGTATAGTTTGTAGACGAGTATGTCGATTTGGGATTCGAGTTTCGATATTTCTTCTTTACATTCGCTCATTTTGTTCTGAATTATTTTATCAACTAGTTTAGATAAAATATTTTTAGTCTTACCAGTGAGTACTGGGATTGGTATTTGCTCAAAATACTGCGGCTTAACCTCAATATACCCT
>CAZEXO010000454.1:0-1780 GCA_964516545.1 uncultured Melioribacteraceae bacterium | reverse complement strand
AGCGCAATTAATGTTTTTTTAACGATATTCATTTTTACTCCTCATAACTTTATTATAGATATATGATAAACATGAATTTACGTAACCCACTAAATATCATAAGATAATCCACGCCTAACACGACACTGTTAGTCGGGCGGGCGCGTTCTATTTTTTAAAAGACCAATTCACTCAACATGTTACCTATCATTTTATCCTTCCAACTTTTCCTTCATAATTTAACAATAACTTCCTTGCCATCATAGGTTACTACTTTATCATACATCTTTTTACATACGTCCATTCCCGCGCCTTTGTTTTTTGAAACATATATTATGTTGAATTTACGCTCATTTAACATTCCGTGGAATGACCCTTTTCTTTCATTGATAGTTAATACTTTTTTAGTATCATCCCACTTAAAAGTTATTATGGAATAATTTTCATTTTCGTAATTATAATTGTCGTCTTCATCTTCGTACAAATTGTATTCACAGTTTCCACCGGGATAAATTCTAATTTCAATTGGATCATTTTTTTCTTCAGCATACTGAATTGAAGGTCCTATTGGAATAATTGAGCCGGCACGAACGAAGAGAGGAATTTCATCAATATTTGCAGAAGCTTTAATTGTTTTTCCGCCTTCAAAATATTCACCAGTCCAGAAGTCATACCATGAAGTAAATTTTGGTAAATAAACATCCATCTCCTTGACTTTAGGTTCAGTTACAGGAGCTACAAGAAAAGCTTTCCCAAACATGTATTCATATTTCGGGTTCAAAGCTTCGGAGTCTTTGATAAAGTCCATAACTAACGGGCGCATAATTGTTGATCCGTTCTTTGTTATTTGCCATGCTTCAGAATAAATATATGGCAGCAGCTTGTAACGCAGGTTCAACATTTTCCGCATATTATTTTCAACTGAGTCTCCGTATTTCCAAGGCTCTGTTTCGGATTGATATCCGTGAATTCGAAAGATAGGATTAAATGTTCCCCACTGGAACCATCTTATAAGTAACTCTCTAAAGTTTTCATCCGAATATTGAGATTTACCGGGACGGAAAAATCCGCCTATGTCCGTTGTCCAGTAAGGCATTCCGGTTATTGTATAATTAAGTCCGGCAACAATTTGTCTTTTGTATGAATCCCAAGTACCATTAATATCGCCAGACCAATTTATTGTACCGTACCTTTGCTGACCAAGAAAAGCAGATCTTGTTAAAATACATACTCTTTTATCCGATGATGTTTTACGTTGCCCTTCATAAACTGACTTACTCACATACAACGGATAAGTCAGGCGATAAAAATCACCCGGTCCTATAAATGTTTTTTGATTATGCAACGCATCATTCTCAGGCTCAGTCGCATCCATCCACCAGGAATCAACTCCATGAACAAATAGATTTTCATTCAAGGTCTGCCAGTACTCTTTTCCTGTTTCAGGATTGAAATAGTCCAGCCATTTTGTTTCTGGAATAAACCGATTATCGGCAACATACTTTTTGCCGATTTCCGAATTTTTATCGGGATTTGACCAAATCGAAATATTAAAATGCGCATTTAAATCATGCAGCTCTTTTATAAAACCTGCCGGATTGGAATAATTGGTTTCGTCAAACTGCGGAACGCCCCACCCTCTTTTGCCCCAATATTGCCAGTCTTGCACTATTACATCAAGAGGAAGTTTTCTTTTTCGAAATTCTTTAACCGTGCTAATTAATTCTTCGCTTGAACTATAACGTTCGCGGCATTGCCAAAAACCATAAGCCCATCGTGGCAGCATTGGCACATTACCTGA
>CAZEXO010000453.1:0-1790 GCA_964516545.1 uncultured Melioribacteraceae bacterium | reverse complement strand
AATACAAGACCATTAAATACTGTTTTTTGAGCTAATGTATCAATTGCTGTTCCGCCTATCCAATAACTTCTGTCTTGTTTTTCAAGATACCATCTTACTTCAGTTGTACCGTCGGATTGTGGTTGAACTGATACTGCCCAGTTATAAACGCCTTCAGTTAATTCAGCGCGAGCAGGGGCATTGTTAATGACACCCATTGTTTGAGTACCACCACTCCAGGTACTTAAGAAACTTCCACCGTTAACTGACCACATTGAACCATTGCCGCCACCTCCGCTTACAGGATCATTTGTTCCACTTCGTGGTGTGAACATATAACCTGTGCTAGTTTCTGCAACTGTAAAAGATGCTGAGTCTGTACCAGCATTGTTCCATGTTCCCCAACGTGCAGAATCTGTATTTGCATAATTCAAAACGCCTGCGTTAGTATTATTGAATATACCAAAGCGTATTGGGCCCCAGCTATCCATATCACCACCGATAATTTCAAGTTTACCTGTAGCTACAATAGCTTCTGTTCCTGTTAATGTTATAGGATCAAAACCACCGCGCAATGTTGCCCAGGCACCTTGAGGATGAGCGGCTCCGCCCATTCCTGCACTACCAGGAGCTTCAGAAGGAATTATCGGCCAACCATATCTGTTTATAGCGCCCCACTGTGTTAACATTGCAGGATCAGGGGTTTCAGTAACACTGATCGCATCAATCCAGATTGTATAGTTATCATTATCCGGACCGCCGAAATGAAATTTTAACTGATTAGTAGGTACATTGTTTGATACTGCAACATCATAGGTAAATGTTTGAGCTGTAGTTGTAACATCAACAAGCTCATTGAAAGATTTACTGTAAGGATCCCCTGCCATTTCAAAAAGAACATTGATTGTAACATCTCTGTCAGCAACAGCCATGAAAGAAATGGTATAAACATTTCCCGCTAACAAAGGACAATTTGCATTTCTTTGAATTCTGTAAGTATCGTTACTGCCTTCTACAACAGCCAGTTTGTAAGAATTTGCACCTGAGAGTACACCCGATGCATCGACTGATACGGTAACAGTGGTGTTGCCAGCATCAATCCAACCAGAATTCCATAAACCATCGCCGTTATCAAATTCGTCAGACAGAATTACTTCCTGAGCCAACAAACCAGACGACAAAAACAAGGTTAATAAAACAATTAATTGAAATTTCTTTAGCACGACTCTTCTCCTTTTTTATGTGTAAAAAATATGTTTAAAATTAATTCCTTATTTAAGAATTACCAGAGTCTCTTTGAGTATGTAAAAATAAATTTTCCTGATTCCGAGAATTTCTAAAATCACATTATTACTACTTGCTTAAAAACATAAATCATTATTTAAAGAAAATTATAGTAAAACTTAATAAAACCTCACAGCAAAATATAATCATGTCCCGGCAATTTTCATTATTGAAAATTAAATTCGGGACAATTAATTTTTCTAAAAGAATTATTTCATAAGAACAAATTTCTTTGTGATTGATAAAGAACCGGATTGTAATGTATACATATAAACACCACTGGATAATCTACTAGCATCAAATGATACTTCATGGTTTCCGCTTTGTTGAACCCCTTCAAATAAGGTAGTTATTTCCTGACCAAGTGTATTGAATACTTTCAATGAGACATGACCCGTTACAGGAATCGAATATTTAATATTAGTTGTTGGGTTGAACGGATTCGGATAATTTTGACTTAACGAATATTCAGAAGGAATACTACCTTCATCATCTTTTATGTCAACTGTTAAGCCATTCATTAACAT
>CAZEXO010000452.1:0-1827 GCA_964516545.1 uncultured Melioribacteraceae bacterium | reverse complement strand
TATTTTTTACCCAGTGATCTTTCGCTCCGCTTAATTCCATTACATATTCACGCAGTGTGTCAATTCCACCGGGAAATGCCCGATGAATCATTGGCTCCGTGAATGGCTCGAGAATCGTAATGTTCATCGTCGAATCAATACTTAGAGGATCATCCTTTTTGTCGTACTGCGTTTTAAATCCGACACCATTATTATAAAGTTCTATCAAAGCTTTTTCATAAGCTTCAGCTAAAGTATTTCCGCTGACGGTTAACACAGGTATATTTCTCGGCATAATTATTCCCAGTAAAATTTATGTTCAAAAATGTGACTTAATTCGTTTAGAAAATAAGGAATAACTTTTAAAAGTAGAAATGTTTACGGAGAATTCTGTTGTCTGGGTTTGACATGAGTCGGAATGGTTTTAGGGTTTATTGTTTTTTTGCAGATCACGTTTCAACTCGTGAAACTCACCCCATTCATAAAGTAAGTCCCAGGAAAAAATTCCATAGTCGTAACCATCTTTCCATTTAATCGAAATGGCATACCCACCGACTTTTTCAATTCCTTCGATCTCATATTTACCGGGTTTATCAAGGCCTTTGGGAGGTGGCGGGATATGTTTCCAGAGTATTGTTTCACCTTTGTTTGTGGCGTCGGGCGATTCATCGCGTAAAAATTTTACGGGTATTTCATGAACAGAGCCGTTATCCCACTCGATGGATAACGACTTCTGCTCGTTTAATTTTATTTTTTTGGGCTTGTGCATATTTATCTACTTTTATCAACTTACCCGACAAATATAATCTATTTATTATTACATATCATATCTAAGTCCGGCGTAAATCATACGACCATTAACAGGACCCCAAATTAATGAGGCGTCAAAATATTCGCTGTTTGGGTTGAAGGGATCAATTATTGGATTATCCTGACGGAAATCAAAAAGATTTTCAACGCCGATGTAGAAATCAAAATTTTTAAAAAATGTTCGGGTTATCTGTGCGTTAACAATAATGAAATCGGGCGAGTTTTCTCTTGCTCTCAGATTTTCGGGATTAGTTATTGTGGAAGGAATCCTTTTTCTTCCCAGCCACTGAAGAGTAAGATCATAAGACATCTTCGTGTCATCCTCATCTTCTTCAGTTGAATAAGCCAGATTAAGCAGAGCGCGGTGTTTTGCTGTTAAAGGTTTTTCTTTCCATTCATTATTGATTTTATTTTTTACATCAAGAAAGCGATAAGCAATCCTTGTACTGAAATTTTCCAGCGGTTCGATATTTAACTCAAGCTGAAGACTATTTGAATAGGCACCATTATCAACAGAGTAAAAAGTAACACTTCGCGCATCGGTGTCAAGATCAGGAATTATCAGACTCTCAAACTGAGTTCTGTATAAATCAAATGAAATTGTTGCCTCGCGCCAATCAAACAAAAAATAGTGCGTGAGATTAATCCCGAAATTCCAGGCGGATTCCTGTTCTAATCCGTAACCGTAAGAATTTTCCGAAATAATATTTATCTGCCGTGAACTGGCAAAGATTGATGCATATTCAACAAACAAATTGGATGTTCTGTAACCTCTTCCGGCGGCGGCACGAATTATCCAGTCTTCGTTGGGAGTATAACGAACATGTAATCGCGGTGTAAACATAAAATCATAATGATTATGATAGTCGCCTCTTAGTCCGGCAACTATTGAAAGTTGTTCATGATGAGTGAATGTGTACTCGAAAAACATGCCCGGGATACGTTCGATTCTTTGATAAAAACCGGAATCAAAAGTTTCTTCATATTCATCAAAAAGGAAGCTCATTCCGGTTCTGAATTTATGATCGTGTTCTCCTA
>CAZEXO010000451.1:0-1831 GCA_964516545.1 uncultured Melioribacteraceae bacterium | reverse complement strand
CCAAATAAACATTTCCGTAGTACCACTGAGTGAATCAACGATTGTTTTTGTAGAAGAATCAATTTTATATATTTTTCCACCCGGCTCTCCATAGTACTTAACAGCATAAACATATTTACTCCCATCGTACGATAACGAAGTAAGCCAGGGGGTAGTAAATTCTCCAATTAATGATCCATTCCGGTCAACTCTGTATATTTTTAAGGTTACTGGGTTATGCACCCAAAATTCATTTTCAACAAACGTTCCTCCAAAATATTGATCACACTGGTAAATTGGCGACATACTAAAACCTGTTACGAGCGGATAAAAATCACTCGAATCCGATATATAAAATCGAATCTCACTTATTGTTGCGGAATTAAATGAGTCGCTAATTCGCAATACACATCTTGCAGAGGGAGTATCGGGTACTATCCAATCATAATTGTTTTGCTCTATTGAAGAGACAATTGTATTCCAAGTTAAACCGGCATCTAATGAGTATTCTAATTTGAATTTTGTTACACCATCAGAAGTCCAGATAATAGGAACTGATTGCCCGACTTCCAAATTAGTACATTGCAATGGAGAAGTAAGTTTTATTGAAGCGACAAACTGAAATGACACTTCAAAACGAATTGTACTATCAACATTACCAATGTTTAAAATATTCAGTCCACCGGGAGTGCCGTCCTGCAAGAAACAACTTGGATTAGTAGAGTTGTTTATAGCAGTTCTTCCAACATCTTTACTAAAATTTGCTTTCCAATCAATACCTGTATAAGTAGTTGTTCCATCCGGTCTGTAAACATATATCTCATCAGGTGGTCCCCATGCGTTGCCTATAAGCCCATTAGTTGTATCTATCCGATATACTAACAACCCTTGCTTATCCCCATTACCTGTTAAATTATCAAATCCTTCCATTTTTCTGTATTCTAAAATAAAGAATTGGTTTTGGCTATTAGGCGAAGCAATTTTATAGCAACTGTTTGAAGAGGAAACTAAAGGACTGAGTGAGTAAGTCCCTTCTGCTTTTATTTCCGGAATAGCTGAAATCCATTTTCCATACTTAAATTTCATATATGCGCCAGGGTGAATTAAATCACCTAATGCACAATTACTCATTATGTCCCAGAAGCCTACAGGTGATAATAATCCTGCATTTGGGTTATTATCATTTCCGTAATGATAAAGATCCGGGGCACCCATTGAGTGAAACATTTCATGTGCTAATGTCCCTAAATCTATTGGAAATGTAGCAAAGGTCTCCAAATTAACGTTGTACTGATATACTTTCTTCCCATTTATTTCATCACTTCCCAACATAGAGCTTGCATGTGGCCATAATAATGACGCCCATTCAGTTTCCCCGCCTTTAATTATGAAACAAATATTATCTACTGCGCCATCGTTATTAGAATCGATATTTAAATTTGTCGGAATTTGAGAACTTACGGATTGGAGAGTATTTTTTAGAAGTTCCCTTTCTCTTTCGTATGCTTCGCTGTCTGAAAATCCATCCGGATTCGTTTGCGATAATTCACAGTAATAACTCCGCGGTTTGGAATCCTGGTAGGATACTATTGTATTATTTGCTGATGTTTGAAAATTGCTTGAACGTATAAACAGTTGATTGTAAGAAACTTCTTTATAATAATTATACAATGACCTTGCAGTACTTGATGAGTCATTAAATATAGAATCATAAAATTGATAATCGTCTGCAAATTCACTTTGATCTGAAAATCTAATAAAGATAACAAGATTATTTACTTGACCAATTGTCGGACATTGTATTCGTGTATCGTTAATGGAAGTGGTATGCTGTATTTCTTCCATTCTTTTC
>CAZEXO010000450.1:0-1847 GCA_964516545.1 uncultured Melioribacteraceae bacterium | reverse complement strand
ATGTTAAATGACATAAAAGAGGATATATTTTTTTTGTTGTTTCTTCATTTCATATTTCACATGCAATTAAAACGAAAGAGGTGTGAAATGAAGAGTGAAAGTGAAAATGAGATAATTCGAAGATTATCTCTTATCGAAAAGTTACTTCATCAGCAGGATAACCGACCACTGAATTTAGTGGAAGCATCAGAGTACTTAAGCATATCGCAATCATACCTTTACAAACTTACACGACAGAAATTGATTCCTTGTCATAAGCCTACGGGGAAGTATTTGTATTTCTTCAGGAGGGAGTTGGAGGAGTGGGTTTCCAGGAATTGCCCTCACCCCGGCAATCTTTCATCAGGAGAGCAAGTTAAAAAGGGGGGATGAGATGACTTATTTATGGCAGGAAGAGAAAGGGAAAAATGTTTGTCGCATTCAGACTGATGAGAAACGAATTGCTGACGTTCTGAAGCGGAGAAATAAGTTTACTTTAGTGGCTAACTCGCTAAATGAAAATTTGTGGATTTTCAGTTGTGAATTCTCGCGTTCTGATATTGCAAAAAAGACACTAAAATCCATAACAGGAAAAAAGGTAAAAATCGATTCTGAGCGAGTTTTTTGTTATGGGTAGACATATTTATCGGGTGAGTGAAAAATAATGTCCTATAAACGAAAAAAGTGCCAAAAACCTACGCTATTTCGTAGGGTATTTTTGGAGTTGAGTTAGTTTTTTGCTTGCAGAAATGTAGTTGGGGAAAAATTACTGGAAATGTGGCTTATAAAAGACCGAAAAGAAGCGGTTGATCAGCCACTGAAAGATAAGAGGATTTTGCCAGACATGTGGCTTCGATAATACCGAAAAATATCGGTCACTCAGCCACCGAAACTTATTGAGGATTTGTTATGCAAACTGAGCATTCATTCAACATAAAGTTAGCGATGGAAGTGGGTATAGAGAAAGCAATACTTCTGAAGAATATTCACTGGTGGATTTTTAAGAATGCGAAGAATGGGAAGAATTTCAGGCGTGGGAGATTCTGGACATTTAATTCTTCAAAAGCATTTGCCGAAATGTTTCCTTATATGAACCCGTGCAGCATCAGGAGATGGTTAATTGAACTAGAAGATGACGGGTGGATTATCACAGGAAATTTTAATCGAAAAAGGAACGATAAAACCAAATGGTATGCAGTAGGTGATCGACTAAAACAGTTCTGCAGGGATAAAGGGATGGATACATTTGACGAGGTAAATTTGCTTGTTCAAAATGAACAAGAGGATTTTGATGATGATCTTTTTCATGTTCAAAATGAACAATCGTTACCAGATATATATACAGATATAATACAAGATGTAGTAGTAGAAAATAACAACGACGGCAACATTTTTAAGGAAATGAATGAAGTAAATCTGAATGATGATGAAAAGATAAGGGAGAGTATTTCCAGAATGTTTGAATTAGTAAATATTCAAATATTCTTTATGGCTGTTGATAGAATAATGAATGAGCTGGTTGATATACGGAATGAGATTTCCAAACAAGATGCCTGGAAAATAATTATCGATAGTTTTGTTGAAGTTGCCGGGATGAAGAGTGAGAATAAATCCGTGAATTATTTACTGGCGAAAATAAAGGGAAAGAAAAATGAATTTTATCGGGCAAAGGTGAAGAGGAAAAAATCTCTTTCAATGACTGAGAAAGTTGAAGAAGAAAACAGGGAGGATCTGCGGGGATTGGAATTGTCGAGGAGGGAGTTTGAGAAAGTGAAAGGGCAATTAACGGAAACAAAGATTAAAAAGATTGGTGAATTGATTGAAGAAGGAAAACATTTGTCTGTTTTAAGTGAGTTGTATAATCCGGA
>CAZEXO010000449.1:302-1858 GCA_964516545.1 uncultured Melioribacteraceae bacterium | reverse complement strand
TCTTGGTTTATCCGACGGAATAAAATCAGTAGTGAAGTTCACAATGTCATACATCGATTCAGCAGGTTCGCCCACAGCCAATCCGCCAATCGAGTAACCATCAAATCCGATTGAGATTAATTCTTTTGCCGACATCTCACGTAAATCTTTGTAAACACTCCCCTGGATTATGCCAAAAAGATACTGTTGATGTCCATATAGCGGTTTGGATTCTTCGAATGCTTTTTTATTCAGGATTGCCCACTCGGTAGTTAATTCTTTTGATTTTGCGGCGTACTCATAATCGCATGGATAAGGAGTACATTCATCGAGAGGCATCATTATATCAGAGCCGATAATTCTTTGTATTTCGATTACTCTTTCCGGTGTGAAATAATGTTTTGAACCGTCAAGATGAGAACTGAATTCAACCCCGTCTTTTTTTAACTTTCGCAGTTGAGTTAAACTATAAACCTGAAATCCTCCCGAGTCGGTAAGAATAGGTTTTTTCCAGTTCATAAACGCATGAAGTCCGCCCGCTTTATGAAGAATTTCCGTTCCGGGTCGTAGATATAAATGATAAGTATTACCAAGAATTATCTGGGCTCTGATATCATCGCTTAAAGATCGCTGCGTAACTGCTTTTACCGTGCCCTGTGTTCCCACCGGCATAAAAATCGGAGTCTCTATTTCGCCATGATCGGTTTTAATTATTCCCGCGCGGGCTTTACTGTTTTTATCCGTACTAATTACTCTGAAATCCAAGTTTATTCCTGTAGATTTTTCGGAAGTAAAAATACAAAAATCCTGCCTCTGTTTGAATCATGGCAGAATATATTCATGGAATTTCCCCGATAAAATTAAGCAAGTATCACTCTTCCCGAATATTTTGTATCGTGAACCGGCAATCAGATCATAAATCCGGTCCAGCAGCCTGGCAGGTAATATTTTTATGAAAGAGATAACTTTCCAGTACCCGCCGACTATTTCGAAAATTTTAATTACTGCATTCGATTTTACGAAAGTTCGGTTATTATAAAACAGAATTACCGAATCCGGGAAACCGACAATTTGTTCGTTGGAAAAAAGTGATTTCGAAGTTAAAGAATCAAGCGTGGCAAATCTGAGTTGCCGTCTCTTGTCAATCGATATCAATATTCTCACAAACCGATTGCAAAGAAAACAATATCCATCGAAAAAAATAATCGGGTTGTTCATAATTTTGTATGATTATAAAAGTTCATGATGTTTGTTTTCCGTGTGGTATAAAGACAATAATCTATGAATCTTCTTCCGTCCACATACGGATCAGGTCGATTTTTGTTCGGTCAGCACGAATAATCAAGAAATTGAAATGTTTTATTTTCAGAGTCTCACCTTTCTGAGGTATACGTCCTGTTTCGCTGGTAATAAAACCGGCGATGGTTGCATAGTCGCCTTCGGGAATATCAAGATCAAACTCTTCGTTGATATGACTGATTTCAACTTTACCGCTTATAAGATAATTATTTGCATTCGTTTTTTTACAGACGTCTTCTTCAATATCGTATTCGTCTCTGATTTCGCCTAACATCTCT
>CAZEXO010000449.1:0-292 GCA_964516545.1 uncultured Melioribacteraceae bacterium | reverse complement strand
AACAACAGCAATTGACATGCGTTTTTCAAGCAGTTCATTCAGGGTATCAATTATTTGTTTCGTCTCCGGTACATAAATGACATCTCTCGTAACGGATTTCAAATCTTTTGGATTTTTAAACATATCATAAGTAATAACTATACCTTTGATATTATCCAGATTTTCATCATAGACCGGAATTTTACTATAACCGGATTCGATAAAAGTATTTATTACTTCTTCAATTGTGCTGTTTATTTCTATACCGATAATCTCAGTACGTGGAGTCATAATCTCGTAAACTTTTGTCTCG
>CAZEXO010000448.1:0-1862 GCA_964516545.1 uncultured Melioribacteraceae bacterium | reverse complement strand
AATTAGTATTACCTCCATTTAGTATATTAATTCATCAATTAAATCTCATGTTTCTCATGTTTGGTAACTTACCGACGCCCCTGGAAGTAATCATTTTCATCATTTTCTGCATTTCTTTGTACTGCTTTAATAAACGATTAACATCCTGTATAGAGTTCCCGCTGCCTCTGGCAATACGTTTCCTCCGGCTTCCGTTCAGAATATTGGGGCTCCTTCTTTCCTGTGTGGTCATTGATTGAATGATTGATTCAACTTTAACCAACTGTTTATCGTCAACATCGGCATTTTTCATTGCTTTGTTAACGCCGGGAATCATTCCAATAATTGAGCTGAGTGAACCCATCTTTTTTATCATTTTAATCTGACTAAGAAAATCCTCGAAGTCAAATTTATTCGCCAGTAGTTTTTTCTGTAACTTCTCGGCTTCTTTTTCATCAACCTGTTCCTGAGCTTTCTCAACAAGCGAGACAATGTCTCCCTTTCCAAGAATTCTGGAAGCAAGTCTTTCAGGGTGAAAAATTTCGAGCGTATCGAGTTTTTCGCCCATGCTGATAAATTTTATAGGTTTTTCAACAACTGCTCTGATCGACAAAGCGCATCCGCCCCGCGAGTCACCATCAAGTTTTGTAAGAACAATTCCATCAAAATTTACTCTGTCATGAAAAATCTTAGCTGAATTTACAGCGTCCTGACCTGTCATTGAGTCAACAACAAATAATGTTTCAGTAGCCTGAACGTTTAATTTGATCGCCTCAATTTCTTTCATCAACTCTTCGTCAACATGCAAACGCCCGGCTGTATCAATGAGAACGGTATTAAGTCCGTTTTCTTTCGCGTATGAAATTGATTCTTTAGCAATTTTAACCGCATCTTTCTCATCAGTAATAGAAAACACGGGAACGTTTAATTGGTTTCCCAGAGTTTTCAACTGCTCAATAGCAGCGGGTCTGTAAATATCACAGGCAGTTAAAAGCACTTTGCGATTCATTTTTTGAAAATGTTTAGCAAGCTTCCCGCAAAAGGTAGTTTTACCCGAACCCTGCAATCCCACAAGAAGTACTATTGTCACTCCTGAAGGATTAATCTGAAGTTCTTTATTTTTGCCACCCATCAGTTCGGTCAGTTCATCAAAAATTATTTTCGTGATGAGTTGACCTGGTGTTACGGAATTAATAACATCCCGTCCCAGAGCTTTTACCTTAACATCTTCAATAAATTGCTTTGCAATTTTATAATTTACGTCAGCATCTAAAAGAACAAGTCGGATTTCTCTTAAGGTATCCGATATATTTGATTCGGACAATTTTCCTTGTCCGGTAATTTTCTTTAGCGTTCGTTCAAGCTTATCTGTTAAATCCTGAAGCATATATTAGTAACTGTTTTAAGATACAAAAAATCGTTTAGATGTCAAATCTTAATTATTGCTCTCTCTCAGAGCATTAGCACCCGAAACAATTTCCAGGATTTCACTGGTAATTGAAGCTTGTCGTTCTTTATTATATGTCAATTGTAATGATCTAATTAATTCTTTGGCATTTTCAGTAGCCATATCCATTGCTGTCATTCTGGCGCCGAGCTCTGCAGCATAGGATTCGAGCAACATTTTCCACATTTGCGAATTCAGGTATTTAGGAACAAGGGAATTAATGATATTTACCTTATTCGGTTCATAAATATAATCGAAACTATAACTGCTATCCATCAATTCGTTTTGAACGGGTTTGAAGGGCAATAATTGAACGAACCTGACATGCTGCTGAACCACAGAAACAAACTCATTATAAACCACTATAACTTTATCCAATTCACCAGCTAAAAATTTTCCCTTAAGTTCATTAACCAATACCGAAGCAAACTCAAAT
>CAZEXO010000447.1:0-1865 GCA_964516545.1 uncultured Melioribacteraceae bacterium | reverse complement strand
TAAGAGTGAGTAGGATTAAGAGTAAAGCTAAGAACGGTAGTAGAAATGAAATCAGGATTAGGATGAAGAAAAAGTAGTTATTAGAACTGAATTCCCTGTTTTCATTCACCAACCTTTTAATGACATTTTTTCCAGCTCAAAAGAAATAAATGGGACATAAGTATTTTTACATCAATGATTTTCCTTATTTTGTTTCAGGTTATTTGAGTCCCGTTGAATTTGTGGTTACCCATCTTTTCGAGAAAAAACAATTAAACCAGAGAAATGTCGCCTGAGGTTTCTAAACTATTTTTGCCTAAAAATTGTCTTGCTTTTAGGGAGGCATTACATTGCTAAAACCTTCGAGGTTAGTGCGTCAGAGTAAGCTGTTAAACCCGAATGCTATAATAATTTCAAGCTGCTTTGTAATCTCTTACATCAATAACAACACCTTTCTGAAGTGCACTATTTGCAAGAGTTAACACTTCTCTTGTAACTTCTTCAGACACGTATTTTTCACCGCAGTTATTGCAAATATCTGCAGGTACGTTTTTTACAACAATTACAGAATCGTTTCTTAACAGAGTAATTACTGTTTCGCCTTTTTCGGTTTCACCATGCCGGCAAATTACACACTTCATTTGATCCTCCGTTCAAAATTACTATTCCATTTTTCTTTGTCAGGTTCATAAACAGTAATTATAATTATTTCATCTTTTGCTTTATTAACAGCACAAACAACATGAACCGGTTTATTATTAACATATCCAAGAATCAGTTTTGAAGGATATGGTTTATCATCAGGATAATCTTCAGTTATTTTTCCACCATTTATAACATTGGGTACGGCTTCTACGCTTATATTTCTTTCGAACATTCTTTCAATAGCATGAAGACGATAAATTATTTTCATCTTGTTGATAATTTTGTTTGAATTAAGATATTGATTATTTCCCCCTCTGTCAACCTTGAGTAATTACCTTACCATTGCTTATTATCTTATGAATAGCTGGCTCTTGGATTTTCCTCAAAACAGGCTGGAGTAAAAAAGAACGGAGCATGCGACAACAAAACAGCAAGCGGATACAGTACAGAAGTAACAGTATAAGACTATACAACAACAGGAAAAACATGTAAAGCAGTCTACAGATACAAGAAGTAATTCTGTTCTGATTTATTGAGCAGAATAGAATCACATATTGGTTTTAATTGAACATATATTTTAGTTTCTCAGATACATGCTTTGCAAAGGTAAAACATTCCCGAAGTCCATGTAATGAACTCCGGGAGTGAAAATTATTTGACGAGCAACATTTTTTTCGAGATTGTTCCGAGTGTTGTTTTTATGGTGTAGAAGTATATTCCGCTCGCAAGATTTGATGCGTCGAATTCACGTTCGTAAGTTCCCGCTTCGAATACTTCATCTGCAAGATTTGCTACTTCACGACCGAGCATATCATAAACTTTAAGACTAACCTTTGAGGATTGCGGGAGCGTAAAACTGATTTTTGTTGACGGGTTGAAAGGGTTGGGGTAGTTATTCACGTCGAGTTGTGAATTCTCTGTTTTTGTTAACTTCTTGGAGTCATCTGCTTCAACCTGTTTACCGAGTATTCTTAATTCATTTTGAGCTGATTCAACAAGCGGATTACCCGGATAATTATTTACAACTGTCGTAAAACATTCAATTGCTTTTAGGGGTTGGTTCATCCTATGTGATAATATCAATCCTTTCTTCAGCAATACCTCACATAATAGATCACTTTCACTTTTATAGTTATCGATAAAATCATTTGCCGTACCGATTGCCTTCTCAAAGTCCTCAATATTACTATAATAATCTATCATTAAAATTCCTGCTTTGCCTTTCAGTGAAGCCAGTTCTT
>CAZEXO010000446.1:0-1868 GCA_964516545.1 uncultured Melioribacteraceae bacterium | reverse complement strand
CAAGCATCGGAGCGATTGATATGAAAGTAGAAATCCAGATCAAACCTCTTTCAAGAAAGCCCATCTCAATAGCTCCATAAGCCATGATAGCTTTTTCAGCGGCATCCAATCCCTCGCCAGCTCTTAAAAGACCGGCATGGAATACAGAAGAAATAGAACCTCTGGTGTTTTCGCATACTTTTATAGCTTCGTTAACTCCACCTTTTGACAAGGCTTCTTTAACTGTTACAATAAACTTTTTTGTATTCATGCTTGCTCTTGTAAGCGTGTAGAATCTTTCAAAACTGAAACCAAGACCAATTACCAAACAAATCAAAATAGGCCACATGAATCCGCCGCCTTCGGCAAATTTTGTTTGTAGATATGTTAAAATTCCAGCATCTTGAGCCTGCGCAAACACGTAGGAAACAAATCCTAATACTCCTGAAAATTCCATAAGAGATAACCTCCGATATAATTTATTTAATTGATGTTTTCAAATGTGTATTTATTCTGAATAACCGATAATTAATAAAAATCCAACGCGGTAACATTAAGGATTTACAAAAAAAAAGTCAATAAATAATTTACCCGTCAGTGTCCGATTAAAAGGTGAATTCAATTTTTTTATAAGATACCATCATTCCAAAATATGTTAATTATTCTTTATCTCAATCTCCTCGTTAATTATGTGTTTATTTACAAATTTATTATGGTACGTTGTCTTTCAAAAAATACTCACTTATTGAGCTATACTTTATCCCAAAATTTTTACACTCCGACTCGCCTACTCAATAAAAATAAATTTAGCTCCAATAGGAAAATGATCGCTAAATCCGGCAAGATATTTTTTCCCTCCGAAAGTCGGAATTGCTGAACCAGCATAATCCCCTTCTTTTGTAATCATAAACTCAGGTTTTATTATCTCAAAACTATCAGCAATGTATTCATAATTTTTTCCATCCAGGAGAGATGAACTAATAATTATCTGATCAAGCATATTCCAATCTTTTTTGTAAAGATATGTTCCTAATCCTTCTTCAAATTTACTGAATGTTGTGTTGATCATTCCGTTGCCATTAACATCTTCTTTCTTTGCTGATAAAACACCATGTAATGAAGTATCTCCGGGTTCATCATTAAAATCACCCATGATAATTATCTCGGCATTTTCTGAACTGTCTTTAATTGCTGTAACAGTCCTTTTTAACGTCAGCGCAGCTTCAATTCTGTTTTGTTGAGATTCAGTGACGCCACCACTGCGCGAAGGCCAATGATTAACAAAAAAATGAAGAAGATTTTCACCCGCTTTCCTTTTGAGCACTACATATAAAATATCTCTCGTGGGATTTCCAGAGGGCAGATGCACCGGAATCGCTTCCACTTTAACTATGTCAAAAATATTGCGGTCATAAAAAAGAGCATTGTCAATTCCTCTGTTGTCAGGCGATTGTCTGTGACAAATTATATAATCTCGTACTCCCAATTCATAAACCAGATGTTTACATACGAGTATATTTTCAACTTCCTGTAAAGCAAAAACATCAGGAGCTTTTCCTTCATTCATATGCTGAATAACTTTTGATAAATTAATAATCTTTCGCTGGAACTTAAGCTCATCCCATTCACGCTCAGATTCGGGTGTGAATTCATCATCATCTTTTTCCGGATCGTCTGAAATGTCAAAAAGATTTTCAACATTCCATGAAGCAAAATATATCTCTTCGGAAGATATTGCGCTCACACAATTAATTATTCCCAGACCAGTGATGAGAATAAGTAAACCGAACAAACCTCTTTTCAAATACATGGAATCTATTCCCTTGTTTTTTGGTTAAATAACCTTTATTCTTTGTGTGAAAATAATAAAATAATAACTCCCTGAAAGC
>CAZEXO010000445.1:0-1873 GCA_964516545.1 uncultured Melioribacteraceae bacterium | reverse complement strand
GGTTATGGTTTAGTTACTGAAACTGATATGGGTCTTAATGAATTTGGTGAAAAAACCCGTTTGATGATGGGTTATGGCGGATTTGAGATAGGATGGATTCTGAGCAGCAATAAAGCTATTCACGCTGAGGCAAATTTATTAATCGGCGCAGGTGGTCTCGAAGTTGGAATAAGCGATCGCGACGACTGGTGGGATGATCATAATGGATATACTGATGTGTTCTTTATTACCGAACCTGCTGTTAATATTGAAATGAACATAACAGATTTTTTAAGAATAAACCTTGGCGGAAGTTACCGAATCGTAAGCGGAGTGGAATCTTTCGGGTTAAAAAACAGTGATATTGCCGGACCTAGCGGAAATATTACCCTTAAGTTTGGCAAGTTCTAAGCTGATTGATATAAAATTCAGGCTGTCCCAAAAAACATCTGAGGCAGCCTTAGAATCATTATAACTTACTCATTAAGTCTGTCATTTCAATAGCGCTTAAAGCAGCATCCCAACCTTTGTTACCGGCTTTTGTGCCCGCTCTTTCAATCGCCTGTTCGATTGAATCTGAAGTAATAACACCGAAGATTACAGGAACTTCTGTTTCAAGAGCAACATTCGCCACTCCTTTAGATACTTCCGAAGCTACAAAATCAAAATGAGGAGTTGCACCGCGAATTACAGCGCCTAAACAAATGATGGCATCATATTTTTTTGAATGAGCCATTTTTTTTGCAGCTAATGGAATCTCGAATGAACCCGGAACCCATGCTGCAGTAATATCTTTTGTATCAGCCCCGTGGCGGATAAGACAATCTTCTGCGCCGCCGAGTAATTGACTGGAAATAAATTCGTTGAATCTTCCAACAACTATTCCGAATTTTTTCCCCTTCGCTGATAAATATCCCTGAACTATTTCGGACATATGTCCTCCGATTTATTGTAATGTTTCTTTTTCTTTACCGATTAATGAAAACAAATGTCCAAGTTTCTCTTTTTTTGTTTTCAGATATTTCTCATTCGCTTTTGTGGGTGAAATTTCGATTGGTACTCTTTCAACAATTTCAAGCCCGTGTCCTTTCAGACCGATAATTTTTTTCGGATTATTTGTCATCAATCTGATTTTGGTTAATCCGAGGTCTTTTAATATTTGTGCGCCGGTTCCGTAGTCACGCAGGTCGGCTTTGAATCCTAATTCTTCATTAGCTTCAACCGTATCTTTACCCTTTTCCTGTAAGGAGTAAGCCAACAATTTATTAACAAGACCAATGCCGCGACCTTCCTGGCGCATATAAAGAACCACGCCTTTCCCTTCCTCTTCAACTTTTTCCATAGCCGTTGCAAGTTGATCGCCACAGTCACAGCGTTGCGAACCGAATACATCGCCGGTTAAACATTCGGAATGAACCCGCACGAGAACCGCTTCATCTTTTTTAAACTCACCCTTTACAAGCGCAAGAGCATATTCATTTGCGTTCAGAATATTTTCATAGAGATGTAGTTTAAAATTCCCGTGTTTTGAAGGCAGATCAACAACCACCTTGCGATTAACTAACTTCTCATTTCGGTTTCTATATTCAATTAAGTCCGCAATACTAATGAAACTCATATCATGTTTGTCGGCGAATGCACGGAGTTTTTCTCCTCTGGCCATTCTTCCGTCGTCATCCATAATTTCGCAGAGTATTCCTGAAGGTTTTAGTCCGGCTAATCTGGTTAGATCAACAACTGCTTCTGTATGTCCAGCCCTTACAAGCACTCCTCCGTTTTTAGCAATTAGGGGAAAAATATGTCCGGGTTTTCCGAAATCTTCAGGTTTGGCATTTTCATCAACGATAGCCTGAATTGTCTTGGCTCTGTCGAATGCAGAAATTCCTGTTGTTGT
>CAZEXO010000444.1:0-1880 GCA_964516545.1 uncultured Melioribacteraceae bacterium | reverse complement strand
TTATTAATATCTCATTGCTGTCTGCTTTTCAGAGTAAAGGAATCGGCACAAAAATTTTGCGGGATGTTTTAACCGAAGCTGATCTAAATAAAAAACCGGTTTATCTTGAGGTTGATAAAGTTAACCCGGCCTTAAATCTTTACCAAAAACTCGGCTTTCAAATTTATGCTGATGATGAAGTAAAATATTCCATGAAATACACACCCGGAAAATATACCGGGGATTAAATCGTTTTAATGTGTTTTTTGATAAGCCTACTTTTTGAATATTTGTCTTATAATTTTTTTTCTAAAAAAATTCATTCCGCGTACTAATTTTTTATAATCTTTAATTCCATTTGCTTAAGCAGATTTCTAATGTTCAGTATTATATCCCGGTTTTTTTGTTTTACTTCCTCGGGAAGATCAGCGTAAGGAATTAAATCAGGGTGAATTTTTTTCTTATCATCGCGTACGGTTCCGTACTTCCAGCCATTTAAGATCATCTGAGTCGCCCATCTGTTATGTTCAATCCTTGAAAGAGTTTCGACAATTTCTGGGTCGCTTTCAAAATTATATTCCTCGCCTTCTTTAAGGGAAAACACGGTTTTCGCGTTTATTGACCTCAGCTTAACCCAAATATGATCGGCTTGTAATCTGAATTGCATTTTCGAATCTTCAGGTAAATAATCCCATTCCCTGTGTAACTCTTTCGCTGGATTAAGATTTCCTTCCGCTTTTAGTTTCGAGTAATACTCATTATGAATTATTTGAGCAAGCCTGTCAATTTTCATTTCAAATAAAGCCTCAGCAGTGTAAGTTTCCGGGGTAATGTTATATTTATGGATAATTAGATCACCGGGATTTCCGGGTGAATGCCATTTGCTTAAAATAGCTTCAGGATTCTTTATTGTTACTACGGTGTTAACTTTTTTACCAAAGGTAATTTTCGTCAGCGAGTTCAATATATGTAAAGTAGTTATATCGTTGTCACATGCCAGATAAATGACATCAAAGGGGGTTGCATTATAATGTTCAACAATTTGTTTATTATCAGGCGTTTCGGGATTAATGAAAATTATCTTGAGATTAATCAACTTATTTAACTGGGGGAAATGATGCTGAAGCTGAACCAGGAATTTATCATTTTCGCAAAAGATTGTAAGATCAATATTTTTAAAATTCGGATAATGACACATCCTCGCGAAGTGAATTACTAAACACTTTGCTAATTCACCATTTCCAAACAATACTGCATGAAGAACGTTATCTGATTTTTGTGTCATCGGACGAAAAATATCCGGCGCAGATTTATTAAAGATTACTCTTGCCGTTCTTTCATTCACTGAAAATATTCTTAATCTATTATTTAAATTGGCTAAACTTCTGCTTTCCGGATTTTCAAAATAATTTATGTTGTCCAGTTCTTTCATTATCAGGAAATTCGAAATATGCGTGTAAAAACAAGGTATGGGTTGTGCATTGCTTAAAAGTTTCGAAACCGATACTGCCGAGGAAATATTCTTTTCGTCATCTTCATCAAGAAATACAAAACACTTTGCTTTTTCTCCCGAGATTTTTTCAAACACTTCTTTGTTATTAATGTCACCGAAGATTACCGAACCGCCGGTTTTTTCAATTGTTGTTTTATCGGATTCAAAAATATTTTGGGTAACAACTACAACCTTCTCTTTTTTCTTAAGCAGATTATTGATTAAGTATACTGAGAATTTGTTTACCCCGGAAATCACAATATGATTTTTATAAAAGCCGGCTATGAAAATTTTCAATTGATGATTAAAAAGGTAAATGAGACCCTGAGCCAATAAATATATCAATACTCCTTGCAAATATTTTTATAAATTAGTACCTCTGCCTGATCATCGGTAGGACAGCATGGTA
>CAZEXO010000443.1:0-1906 GCA_964516545.1 uncultured Melioribacteraceae bacterium | reverse complement strand
TGAAAGTGAATGAATTAATAAACACGACCAGAGCGAACCGGTTTTGCGTAATACATAACCAAGTAGAAGAGCGAGCATAAAAACATATACTATGTTTTGAATAATGCCCGGATAATTAAATTGATTCAGTAAAATCCAGCCGGGAAAATGTATTAGCAAAAATAAGAACGACTGAATCATATTTGCTTTCCTATAACCCGTCCAACGATTCAGGATATTGAGTAAAAATCCTCTAAATAAAACTTCTTCGCTGAAACCAACCAGAATCACTGCTTTTACCCATACACCGGTTTCCAAATCAAAATTAATATTTATTCTTCCGATTATAATAACCTGGGCAGTTAAGTTCAGAAGAATTATTCCCATTCCGATTAGTCCGCCCCAGATAATTCCTTTTTTAATTTTCCCGGATACACATAAAAATTCAAGAATATTTTCACCTGATAAGTACAGGTAAATTATCGGTGGTAACGTCCAGGTTAAAAATCTTATAATTATCTGAATAAATTGATTTTCTCTTAACGCGGATGAATTGACGTAAACAAACACATAACCTGTGTGAACAATATAAAACAACAACACAAAAACAAATAGCGTAAAACAGGATTTGTTTCTTTTAATAAATTCGATTGCATCATGTGTCTTTTTCAAGTCAACAAAATTTTATAATTGTGATACAGGTTATTTAAGAATTACCATTTTCCTGGCAGCGGAAAAATTATCAGAAATAATTTTGTAGAAATAAATTCCGCTCCCGGTTATTTCGCCAAAATTATTAGTCCCATTCCATTTTACGGAATGCTGACCGGCTGACTTTGTTTCATCTACAAGTGTTTTAATGAGTTGACCAACTACATTGTAAACATTCAAAGTCACTTTTGCTTCCTGTGGCATAACAAATGTAATTCTGGTATCAGGATTAAATGGATTAGGGTAATTTTGTGCCAGCTTATAATCATTCACTATGCTACTGTTCTCTTCCTGAAATATTTCCGTTGATCCTTCGGATTCCAGAAGAGTTTTAACCCATCTACCCGAGATAGTTAAATCTGAATCAGTCCATGGCCCGGCTAACGAAACCGTGGGTTGAAAAATAGAAGTTGCCTCATCTTTATTGCTTAATGACCAGTTAATCCAGCTGATAACATGTTCATTTAACAGATCTATCCATTTCTGCGATTGACTAAAATCATTGTATGATGCGCCATAATCCGAGGTGCCCCACTCTGAAGCAATAAGAGGAATCTGATTTTTATTCGGATTATTTCCCATTGAGTTGGTTCCCAGTAAAGCATCGAGAGCTCTTTTTCTATAATTATTTGTGTGTGACGCGGCATAAAAATGGAGTGCGTATATAATATTGTTATACCCGACAATCGGATCGTTTGCCGATACATCAACATATTGACACCAATTCGGTGTACCGACAATAATTATGTTTTCATCATTATCGGGATCGTTATTTCTTATCACCGGAATAATTTGTTCAGCGTAATTCTTAATGGTACTCCAGGTAACACCACCGAGGGGTTCATTACAAATATCAAAAATGATATTCGGATATTGTCCATAAGCTGCCGACATCTCCGCAAAAAAATCGAGAGCGCTTTGAGTAAACGGAGAGGGATCATTATGTAAATGCCAGTCGATAACAACATAAACTCCCGCATCGATTGCATCCTCGATAAAATCTTTTTCCCATTGTTTAACCTCCTCGGGATGAGCAAGATATCCGTTCCAGAAATCATCTCCGATCCAGTCTTCTACATACATCGCCGGTCTTACGATGTCAATTCCGAAATATTCAACAGCATTGGGAATAGTCAGATCCTTATAAATCGGAAACCATTGTATACCATGAGTGTTAAGTCCCCGTAACTGAACAGCTTCCCCATTTTCATCACAC
>CAZEXO010000442.1:0-1936 GCA_964516545.1 uncultured Melioribacteraceae bacterium | reverse complement strand
TATCAGCAAGAACCGAATTCAGCTCGCTGAGTGCAACATCATATTCCTGTTGGCTGGTGAGACTTTTTTCCAACAGTTGCTTGTACCTGAACTCTCGGTCGCGGGCCAGCATCTCACGAGAACGGTTCTTTTTCAAAGTCGCCTGTAATTCGGAATCGTTTATCTTTATGAGTAAGTCATTTTCTTTTACGAATCGTCCTTCCTCAAAAAGGATTTTAGTGATTTTACCCGAAATCTCACTTCTGATATCAACCTCTTCATTGCTGATCAGCGTTCCATTCGAAAAGATTTTATTCTGAACAGCTTTCGGTTTTATGATGCTGATATTCACAGATGTCTTACGCATGGAAAGCGGTGAGTTTCTACCCTCAGCGCCTTGCTCTGAAGTGAAATTGATTTTGGGAATAATTATAACTGCCAGCACAGCAATTAAGATAATAACAAAAAGATATTTTTTTACAATTTTCATATGAACCTTACAAACCTTATATAGAGATTAAATCAAAAATATATAAACCCGGGAAAAATTAACAGTCAATAAAAAGGAATGGTTTCAGGATTATGTAAAATGTTGTCAGTTATTTTTGCGGTCCAGAAATGAAAAAGTCCTGATAAGTAATCAAGACTTTTTCGAAATTAAGAAACACAGTAATTTTTTAGATATGGGTAATCAAAATAACACATTACACGAAGTATGAATTTCATGTGTGAATATTTTTGATTTATTAAATTTTACCAGCGTTTTCCGCCATCTCTGTTGCCTCCGCCTGAGCCGCCTCTATTGCCACCGGAACCGCCTCTGCCGCCCGAACCGCCTCTATTACCGCCAAACCCGCCGCCTCTGTTACCGCCGCTGCCAAATCCACCGCTTCTTCTTCCTCCACCTCCGCCTCCGCGTCTGTTATCAGTTTTCGGACGGGCTTCATTAACGGTCAGATTTTTCCCACCTAGTTCTTTCTCGTTCAATTCTTTAATGGCAGTTTCAGCAGCAGTTTTATCATCCATTTCAATAAAACCGAAACCTTTGGAATTCCCGGTCATATCCCGGATAATTTTTACACTTTTGAGTTCACCATAAGAACTGAAAAGATTTTCCAATTGTTTTTCATCAACTTGTGGTGCGAGATTGCCTACAAAAATATTCATTTCTACTCCTTGAGTTAATTTAATACACTATTAAAGCTATTTCTATAATTTTGCCGCAAAATTCCGCCGGTGAGAACATTGTGAAGATTAAGTAGCAAAAATAATAAACGTTAATTCAACAGAAATAATTCCTTTCCCGGAATAACAGGGGGTTGTTAGAAGAACAATTTTGTTTGCTCTCTTCGAAATATACAATAAAAAATAACTATAAAAATCACTTTTAATTTTTTTAATCAAAAATTTGTCTCATGCGGGCATAATGATTTTCGCATTCCAAAGCAAATCATTTCAAAGGATTTCGAAATCACACATCTGATTAATTTTTATTTTGGTGTGGGAAATTAATCCGGTAAGAATTTTTTGTTTAGATATCTTCTAAAAATTCATGGCGGGCGCAAATGGAAAGAGACTTACAAAGTTTCATTTTCTCTTTTAATAGCTTCGGCTTTGGTAATGAATTGTTCAGAATAAACCAGACGCCAAGGAATGCCTTTGGAGCTAAATTTTCCCCAACCGGAATTGTGACGTAAAATTCTGAGTTCTAAATCTTCAGTGTAGCCGGTATAGAATTTATCAAGAGAAGATGAATATAAAATGTATGTGTAGTACATAAATGAAAAAGCCCATCGTTTATGATGAGCTTTTGCGGGGCCGACGAGACTTCCCGCTAGGGCGGGACGACCTCCTGACTTCCAATTAATTTCACGATATACTTTCGACTTTTTTTCTTTTTAATTTCATTTTCTCTTTTAATAGCTTCGGCTTTGGTAATGAATTGTTCAGAATAAAC
>CAZEXO010000441.1:0-1946 GCA_964516545.1 uncultured Melioribacteraceae bacterium | reverse complement strand
AATATACTATTTCATCATAAGATGAATAATCTATAAAGAAGGTTGCGGCTTTTTCATTTTGTGCATAACGGTCGGCGGCATGCGCCGTAGGGGAATTCGGAGTTGCGAACCTATCACCCGTTACAAACCATGCTGCGAGTGATGTGCTTGCCTTACCACTGATACTCCTATGGCGTATGACCGCTTGTTATGGGCAGCTTTTTTTGGTATTTATATCAACTGAATAGCTGTTTCTTCTTGTTTAATCTTTGTTAATTCAATACTTGATTTCCATAATTCGACTTGGCATTCCTTATCGTAAGAAGTAGTTGATGATTTTATCACTTTCCCGTCCGAATAATAAATTCCATTTAAATGTTGCAACTTTTTTTCGTAAGCAAGATTCGCTAATCTGCTTCCTGATTTTTTAGGTGTGTTTGTGTTTTTTTTGAAATACGTCATTATTGGCATTATGTTATTCCACGCAAATCGAAGTGGGGCAGGATAACTTTTTGCTAAACCAGTGCCAGGTGTCATCCCTGGGTCAAAAGCATTTATCCGAATTTGCTTGTCTATTAATTTTTCGTGCAAGATATATGTCGTCATAATATTACAAAGTTTAGAGGTAGAATATCGTCTTTGCCCTACAATTTTTCCCTTTTCCAGGTTTTCTTTTGGGAAGGCTAAATCTTTACCGTTTGTGTAAACTGGTGGTTCAATTCCTGTTTTAGCCTCTGGATCATGTGTGTCACTCGCTGTGAATGTTATGCTTCCATTCTGCTCAATGTATGGCAATAATAACAAGGTCAAATAAAATCCTCCCAAATGATTTGTACCAAATGTAATTTCAAAACCATCTTCTGTATAAGCGGTTTTATTTATGTTTTGTAATCCCGCATTGTTTACTAATGATACAATAACTGGATTAGATAATTTTGAAAATTTGACTTTAAAATCTCTTATTGATTGTAGCGATGCTAAATTCAATGGCAAGCAAATTAAATGCTGATGATTAGTTTGCTGTTTGATTTTTAGAATTGCTTCGTTTCCTGCATGTATGTTTCTGCAAGCTAAAATAATTTGTTCATTTGGTGCAATTTTCGCCATTTGTTTTGCACACTCAAAACCAATACCACTGTTTGCTCCTGTAATAATTATTGATTTCATGTTCTAATTTTGATTAATAATGCAAAAGTGCAATACATAAAAATGAAATCATTTGCCATTTGGCAAAAAGCAATTTAGCGAATATTTTTTCTTATACGACTCAGAGATGATGGAGTAACTCCTAAATAAGAAGCTATATAAGAGAGTGGAATACGATTAACAATTAGAGGATATTTTCCCATAAACTCTACGTAGCGTGTGGTTGCGTCTTCTGAAACTAAGGGACTTCTTCGTTCTACTTTTTGAAGTAAAGCTTTTTTAATAATTTTATTTACAATCTCGTTCCAACCAATGATAGTGTTATAAAGGTCTTCCCAATCATGTCTGGAAAACACAATAAGTTTACAGTCAGTAACAGCTTGAATATATTCGGTGGATGGAACATTGTTGTCAAAACTGTATATATCCACAATAAATTGGTTTTCTTCACTGAAATATTTTGTAATCTCTTCACCCTTGTTGTTGAAATAGCATACCCGAAGAATCCCCTCAACGACATAACCAACTTGTCCCGGAATTTTACCTGCTTCTGAAAAATATTCATCTTTTAGAAGTTCTTTTTCAGTCGCTTTTCGAGAAATTAATTCTATTTGATGTTGGTTCAAGTTGCCAAACTGTAAAATGTATTCTATCAAATTTTTCATATTCACAAATTTATCATATGATAGCGGAATATCTTTTTTCATTTGGCAAAAAGTGTCTGTTCAGTTGTGTCTTAAAGTTGCCCATAACGTTCACCGGTATGCGCAGTTGCCGTTTCAAGGGCGCTATCGAGTCGTGTTACCCGAAAGATAGCCAAA
>CAZEXO010000440.1:0-1951 GCA_964516545.1 uncultured Melioribacteraceae bacterium | reverse complement strand
CGCTTCTTCAGCGCAGGAGTGAACAATTATTTCTTCAGGAGAAATATTTTCATAGAGTAAAGAAATACGTATACGCAATTCGGGATTACCCAGAGATTCAGTGTAACCAAGCGAAAGGGATTCAAAAGCCTGAGAAGAGCCTTCTTCATAGCTTAACAATTCTTTAACTGTAATACTTTCGCAATCAGAGCAGCATAAAAGATAAGGCGCGCTAAATTCATGTTTTGCGAAGTACCTTTCCAGTTCAAAGGGTTTAATTTTCATTCCGGTATCACTTCCTAATCTTGCAGAATAATAACACTACAATTATATAAAAAAGATTTACCTGATGTTTTGAATAATTACTTTGAATCGGGATAGGGCATTATTTAATAAAATCTTCACTGAATTAAAAGACCTGCTATTCAGTTAATCCTGAACAGCAGGCTATGAAATTTTAGGAAGATAGTTCCCGTATGAGAACTCATTTATTATCTGAAAGGATTAAGCCGCAATTTTCATGAATTTTTCTTCATACCATTTATCAAGTTTCGTAAATGGATGCATGAAGGAAGTTGAATAATTGATAATAAAGTTAATTACTCCGAGAGCGACGGCAAAGAATCCCAGGAACATTGCAACAACGAATAAGATAAGTAAAGTAATAATTGCCATGTTACCTTCAGTTTCCCAGTCTCTTTTCCAGGGACCGTTACCTTCTTTTACATAATATTTTGTTCCGTTGCCCAGGAAGAGAGCGCCCATAATTGCGCTTATAGCCCCGACACCACCGCCGAATAGATTAATTCTTTTTTCAATTCCATAAAAGGTGGTTCTGCTGGAAAGTATGTAGAATAAAAGTCCGAGCAGATGAATTACGATAAAAGTATTAAATCCAACAGTTACTAAAAGTAATAAAGCAACACCAGCCGAACAGGCAATAATCCAGCCTGAACCCGTGAATGCTCTTTTGGCGCGGACGTTGTACACTTCCGTAAATTCATTCACTCTGTCGATAACATCCTGATCGGTAGGATTAAGATATTGGTTGATGTAGTCCAGTCCGTGTTTCATAAATCTTGCCTGACTGCCTTTAGTAATAGTAATAAGATCTTCGCCTTCTTCGGATTGGAAGGGAGTAAGTTTCTCACCAATCTTTTCCAATATTTCAGAAGCGCGTTTGTTTCTCTCTTCTTCGCTTAAAGATGACAGGAATTTATCCCCACTTTCCGGGTTTGCAATTTTCTCATTCATATTTGTAAAGATGACTATCGGTAAAAGAACAAAAACACCAATTAGGTAACTTCCTGCAAATATAACCTGAACCCAGTCAATGCCGCTATCAGTCGTAGTTTCACCTGAAGTCTGTGCTGCCAGCATAACAAAACCGAATGTCAGAAAGAAAAGGATAAATAAGGTAACAGATTTTTTCATTATAACTTCTCCTTAATGATTATTATCATAATTCTCCCCCATCTAATAAATTTTATTTGACACAGAACCGAGCTGTGTGATTGAATATGTTCCGCTTTTCTAATTTTGGTGATGTTATATTTTTTTCAAATAAGAAAAATGTGGTTCATGAGGCTCGCGACAGATAACACTAATTCTTTAGTATTTACATATTGTCCCTTAACACAAGTTCAAAGTAAATGTATGAGGTAATAAATGCAATAAAAAAAATCAGAGGAATAAGGATACCTCATCCCGTTAAAAAGGTATTAATTCGTTCCCTGAAAGGGTAAAAAAAATGGCGAACAGGTTTCGAGTGGGGATTATCTTTACAGGCTAAGAGCAGTGGGCAAGAACGGACAGGATTTTGAGATGAGTGGGATGATGATGAGGAATAAGTAATGGTCGGGTTTCGTAATTAGGGATTTGTCATTCGTCATACGTGGTTATTCTTGGTCATTCGTTGTAATTCATGGTTAGGGGTTGGAGTTGTGGATTTGGGGAGGAGGATTTGTGACAT
>CAZEXO010000439.1:0-1969 GCA_964516545.1 uncultured Melioribacteraceae bacterium | reverse complement strand
GGTGGAAAACGGGTGCAATGAAAATTAAAACTCTATTACTACAACGGTTTTAACCTTTTATAAATTACCGCAGTATGTACAGAGCAGGTTGTCAATCAACTCTAAAGATGACATCTTTCCCAAAAAGATGTCATCTTTATCTTCTACCAGTATTCGTTAAACTCTGCCAGATACTTCTTTCCCCTGTTATCAATTATCTCCACAGTTAATTCAAAATACGTCCAGAAATCGGCGGGAGAATATTCTTTTACTTGAGAAGGGTTAATGAACATACGCATCTTTGCACTCTTTATTAATTTCATGGCGCTGTTTGAAGAAGTAATAAGTTTCGGGAAATATTTACAATAACTGATTAATGACTCTTCTACGCCAGGTGAAATAAGAGATGTTTCATTCCAACTACCTGAGAGAATATCCAGCAAAAGAACCGACCCTTTCCCGCATTTAGCAGCCGCAATCAAATCCTGCATGGCATAAAAGTTCATCAGACTTCTGAATGAATGTCCGAAATTAAAAGCAACACTTTTTAATGTTTTATATCCCGGCATAAAACCCTCACCTGGTAGAGATGACATCTTTCCAAGAGATGTCATCTTTTAACTTGTATAAATCAATTATGCTCTGTTGCTAAAAGAATAAATCTATGAGTAAATATCAGGTTATTCTTAGCTCTCCTGATTTTAGGTTTTTTACTGGTAAATTCAACAGACTGAATTCAACAGCCGGTAATCAAAAACGACAGTTCTGTTCCCCTGATTGCATGGCAGTCCATGCCTTCTTTGTACGATCTCACCATTCATCCTAAAATATTCCGTCATTTTCGCGCCGATATTTCTAATGACTACAGGACCTATTCTTTCCCATTGTTTTCTGATTTGTGTAGCAGTTATGTAAGCTGAGAGTTCAATCCCCCAGCCTATTTTTGCATATGCAGGTGCATGCGTTATATTTGCTGTTTCGCCCGGATTATCAGTAACCAGCGCGCATAAATACGTAGTAAACCGATAACGCGCTTTTACGCATTCAAGTTGTGAACCGGCTAATAAGTTGGTGTTATCATCCGTGCGGACAGGTGTACCATGCCCCATACTGAACGGTCTTCCCATAATAGCTGCGGGAAGATTCCTGTTTGTTACGGCACAAATTGCGTCCTCAGGAATATTCACAAAGGGAGAATCGCTTAATATAACCCGTTTTTTATCTGGTGTTTGTTCAAACTCCGTTCCGCCTTCCTGTAACACGCTATTGTTGACATAACCAAAATAAATTGCATCGGTTTCATGTCTGTTATAACCGGAACCGAGAAACTGCAAAGCGGCTGTGTTTGTTCCTCCGTACCATATTCCGTAACCGCCGTCTGCACAGGGACAAGGTATAAGATTTAACTCGGCTACGCAACCGTGTGTTTGTGTTGAATAACAAAATTCCACGATCATCGTTTTCATTGTTTGGCACCATCCCACAGCTACAATTTTTTCATTACCGATAAGTTTACAATCCGCCCAAAATAGCATTGGCGATTCAAGCTGCAATCTTGGATCCTGAAGCGTAAGCATCATTTGTTTTTGAGGAACATAAGCCGCGGTATATATTTCAACATCCAGCTTACTTGTACTGTTTTGCAGCGCTATTTGAAAATTGTCGACTAAAGGCATAACCATCTCTTTTCACAATGATAAGAGTCTCTAAAGAAAACATCTTTCAAAAAAAGATGTCATCTTTTTCTATGTCATTTTTTATATCGAACTAATTAGCATATGCTACTCTATGCCAACTCCGCATTCGTTTTTATTCCTCACTCGAGCCTAATGCTTGAAGAGCAATCAATATTATCGATAGTAATAGTCCGCCTAAAATCATGAAATACTCTACCGGTAAAAATAAGGGCTTTCGGTCTATCCTTTCCTTCGGCATTGATGGAAATATTCTGATAATAAGGCTAATTGAAGCTATGCAAATAACGCCAAGT
>CAZEXO010000438.1:0-1977 GCA_964516545.1 uncultured Melioribacteraceae bacterium | reverse complement strand
TTATCTCATCATGCAATTCATTCCATCCCATCCATTTGTGAAATACGCCAATTAAATAATGTTGATAATCAAAAGGTACGGGCTGCGTGTTAGGTGTTAACAAAAAATGTAATCGCATTCTGCCTCCTGTGTTTTCTTTGTACTTTTATTTTATGAACTGTTATGCTAATCCATCACACTGTTAAGGAAGTATTGATACAGCTTCGCCGCGTAAGTTACATTCAATAAGAAGGGTATAAGCGCCGGATAAGTTTTCTGCAAGTTAACAACTGTACGGTTAATTAGAAATAAAATTCTATAAATTTTGTGATGTTCAGTATTCTATCTTTACAATCTTACTTGTTGTATCTGATGTTATCCGTACCCTTCCAGTTGTTTTCCATTTGTATCAAAGTTGTTTTCTTTTCCTCTTTTATTAATCAAAACTTCTTTTTGAAAATAAACACGGAATTTAAGTTCATAACATTTTTCTTGTTGTTTAAATTAATTATCACAATATTAATCTCGGAAATATAGATTATAATATATGACTGTTATTAACATCAATTTTGTTCTTTTTTATATGTCACTATCCCACTGGGGGGATATTACTGTATCATTTTACTTTCTTCCGTAAGGTTTTTGTTACTTTCAGTAATAGTAAAAGATTAAAATATCGCCGGAAACCATCAACTAAGCGGCGGAAATAATCAACTAAGTAACGGAAGGTTTCAACTAAACCGCGGAAAGTCTCAACAGAGCGTCGGCAATCAGCGCCGGGGAATCGTGTTCCATTAACTAAGTAATGTTATCCATCAGCAGTTTCCCGGTTCTCAGCGCCTAATTACCGGAAAGGTTCAACTGTTTATTTATTAGCTCTGTCAATTTTTCCCCGACAAAAAACAAGATAATTTAATCTTTACTTTTTTAGTCGGGCGATTCAAAAAGCAAATAATTCCTTTTACTCTTCTGCTTTGTGTATTCTTATTAAAAATTTTCCAACCCCGATAACATTAAATATTGGGGAAAACATAAAACAAATCAATGGAGAATATTATGTCAAAGGCAGTTGAAATCACCCGTAACTATTCTTACTCTGATGCCGAAATGCTGCAGGCAAACCGCGTAATTCACAACCTTTTTAGTAATGAAGGAGAGCACACTTTTATCACCTTCGATTCCTCTCTCAATGCAGAATTCGCCGCCGCCTGGCTTACGGCATTAGAAAGCGCAGAAATCGCCGCTCAGGATTTAACAATTCAGGACGAGCTTAACGTTCTTACCGCAAAAGTTCAGCAGGAACTTGAAGCGTGCCGAATTCATTATCAAAAAATGAAATATTTTATCGAGAAGGCTTTTCCCGAAAACCGATCAATCTGGCATGCCTTCGGTTTCACTGAATATGAAAAAGCAAGGAAAAGTGAAGCCATGATGATAAGGTTTATGCAAAATCTTTATCTTCAGTCCGGAAAATATACCGTCGAATTAACCGCCGTAAATTGTGCTCAGGAGGATATTGATAAAACAGACTTATTGATGAAAAGTCTGCGCGACGCCGATCAGGCTCAGGAGTTATATAAAAAAGAAAGATTGTTATTCACTCAGGCAAGAATTCAAAAACTGAACACGGCATTTGAATATATGCGAAAAGTAAATAAAGCAAGCAAAATAATTTTTGCTGATGATTATGCGAAACTGAAACAATATATGCTTCCGGGAGAGATTGCCTCCGAGGTTGAAAAAACAGAACCTCAGACAACTAACCCGTAGGTAAAATGTTGTTATGTCCATTCAAATTCAGGGAGATATTTGTGTAATGCTGTCAGGTTAGCTATGTGTTTAATTTAACTTATTTTTTTTTGGAAAAATACTTAAGTGTATCAATCAAATTCATGGTCATTGAACCCGCTCAAAATACTGGCTGGTAAACTTGCCATACTACCGAGTCTGTTGCAGAACAGGAAATAAGCTATACAAAAGGTCATTTCGATACGTCCG
>CAZEXO010000437.1:0-1987 GCA_964516545.1 uncultured Melioribacteraceae bacterium | reverse complement strand
AAAAAGCTCTTTGGTACCAAGTTCTTTTTCATTTGTCCCGTGAAGTTTTTCATGCTCTGTATAATCGTTTTTGTATTCTTCAATAGATGGCAACCCTACCGATTGCGGCGTATCTCTTAATCTCCAGTATAAATAAACTGCTCCAACGGCAACTACCAATGCGGAATAACAAATGCGTTTCGCCAGCCAAAATGCATCGGTGCCCATGCTGCTAATACACCGGATAGTCCGCCACCGACATTGTGTGATGTATTCCAGAGACTAAATTTTATCCCTCTTTCACGCACGCTAAACCAATGCCCCATTGCTCTGCCGCAAGGCGCCCAGCCCATTCCCTGTACAAAACCATTGAGTCCCCAAAGCAGTAAATGAAGAGAGTAATTGCTCAAACTTCCAAAAATCAAATTCAACCCAGCCGTTAAAAGCAAACCACAAGGCATAAATCTGCGAAGATTACTCCGGTCAGAAACTGAACCCATAATAAGTTTACCCACACCGTAAGCCAAAGACATAACGCCCATTATATTGCCAATCATAAAGTGCGTATAATAAAGCGATTCCTTCATATCATTCAAAACAACCGGCACATTATTTCTGGCTATGTAAAAAAGGGCATAACCTATAAACGTCGATTCAAGTATGCTCCAGCGAAAACGGGGATAGAGTTTTTTTACCGGCTCATCCGGCAAACGTGGAATATAGGGTGCCGGTGCAAAAAAACTTAAAATCTTAAAAGTCATATATATACCTTTATGTATTTTATGGAAACTTTGCAAATGATGATAAAATACTTTTTGTCATCACTCTAAATAGTTTGTAGATGTAACAAACAATAACTTAGTACGACAATTCATCATGATTTTGCGACACGACCGTCGTCTGCCTCATCAATAACTGCTGTTTGAAGAGATTTGAACAAATACATAAGATCAAAAAAAACCGCCTATCATACATACAATTATAAATACAAAGTTTAAAGTAATGAACGCAATTACCATCGTAAAACACGCTATTGCCCAACCGCCCATAATCAAACCTTTCCGCTTTCCTTAACGATATTTTTGTTCTTGCCTGAAAAGGAAGAAATAATATGTATTGTTATCATTTATAATACTATTGCAAGCAAACCAGATTGCTCGCCTTTGAGCGGATAATGCACACTAATGTTTCTTAAGAAATCAACTTTTCCAACAGATAAAAACAAAAGATTCAAACATTTACAGCGATTTCTCTGTCCAAATTTTCAATATCAAGTTATGAAAGAACAAAATCTTACGTACCGACGAATATTTGCACGGTACGAGATTATTTTAAAATAAGACGCATTTTATTAAAAGCTAATTGCCCAAAAATTAAAAACAAAATCAATAGGACTATCCCTTTTAGATAACTGCCTAAACATAAGTATCCAATGCCAAATAAACTTGCATAAAGTGAAACGACTGATAAAGCCCAACCTAGCCAACGATCTTTGAAAGATATAAAATCTCCGCTGTGCGGCATATTTTTAAAAAGCTTCCACCATCCTCCAGGCTGAACTTTGATATAGAAATTCCTTAAATGTTCAAAATCTGTTGGTTTTGTGGATAATGTTACAATTATCCATACTATTGTACTAATAAAAATATTAATAGAAAATCTAACACCAAAATATTCATCCGCCGCAGCGCCGGGAACAAGTCTGAAACCATTGGCGATGATAAATGAAGCTGCCATTGCGGAAATTTCAGACCATGCGTTAATGCGCCACCAGAACCATCTCATTATCAAAACAAAACTTGCTCCGCCAACAATTTCAGCAAAATATTTCCAGGCCATTGTAATTGAATCCATACAAAGTGAAAAACCTATCGCTATAATTAAAACAAATACAACTGCGATCCTTGAGGCAAAGACGTAATGCCTCTCACTCTTTGGCGTTTTGCAAATAAAAGGTATGTAGATATCATTTATTAAATAAGATGCACCAAGATTCAGCATCCCATTA
>CAZEXO010000436.1:0-2003 GCA_964516545.1 uncultured Melioribacteraceae bacterium | reverse complement strand
TTGCAATCGCCTGGTCGTAATTCGGCCTGAGCCACGCCGCCACCGAAGCTCGGATCGCATCCGCGTCCTTTGCTTCATAGGCGACTTCCTCCGGCAGAAACCGTCCGTACATGTCCTCGATCAACCCGCCGAGCACATCCTCGTCGCTCGGCCCCGTTTGTACGGGCGCGGCGTATGTGTTCCCGCCCGACAGCCTGCCAAAGTCGATCGTCTGCGGTTCGATGTCGAGGTCGTACTGTCCGATGGTGGTCGGATATTTGTTCCCGCCTCCGATTTTAATTCCCATTCTGTTTTCCTTTCTCCCGCCTATTCCGCCTGGGCGAGATATTCTTCGATTCACTCTTGATTTATCGCATTACTTTAGAGATTGCTTCAAGTAGTTTGGCAGGCACAAAAGGTTTGATTATCCAACCTGTGGCACCTGCGGCTTTTGCTTCCTGCTTTTTGTCAACCTGCGATTCCGTAGTAAGAAATAATATTGGTGTCCGCTGATAATTCTCCATCTTCCTGATTTCTTTAATAAATTCAATACCGTTCATTTCAGGCATATGCAGATCGGTAATGATCAGGTTAATATTGCCTCCGTCAAGATGTTTTAAAGCATTTTTACCGTTATCGCTCACAAGTACATTGTATCCTTCATTCTTGAGTGTAAAGTTCACGATCTCGCGAATGCTTTCCGAATCATCAACAAATAATATTGTTTTTGTCATAATGATGAAGATTTATTGTGTCAAATGTGCTATTACTTCTTTAAAACCAGTACGTACCAAAAGTTCCATATAATCAGGTGGAATATCATCTACTTGTATTTTTATATCACAGTTTTGCTTCAGGCAACTCTTTTTTAATGAAATCATTAGCTGTATGCCAGATAAGTCGATCTGCGAAACATTAATAAAATGAACACTGGCAATATCTTTACCCGAGAATATGTTGATCAATTTATTCCGGATCTTTCTGATATTCTGTATAACAGGTTCTTCATTAATATTTATAGAAGTTGGCTTCCTTTTCTTTGATTTGGTTGAGGGCATAGTTATTTATTTAGAAAAGTTCAATACTATTTTCACTGAGATTATTATCATTACTAATCTTGTTTTCATCCGAAAAGCCTCCATTCCAGGCTTTTTTCTTAGAAAATTCATTATGTATTATATGCTCACTGCCAACAGTGTATCGTTTTTTCAACAGTTCAACTTCTTGATTATCTGATTCCTGAAGTGTAACCTCCACCTGGATTACTTCCGCTATTTTATTCAGCCTGTCTATAATTTTTTCGATTTCGAGATTAAATACCCTGTAATATTTAACTTCCTGAACAGTTTTGATAAGGTCTCCAGGCAATTCTTTTAAGTCCTCCGGCATGACTCTGGATGATCCTATGTGTCTTGAATTATATTTATTGATTGTTTCAGCTTCTAAACTTAATATTGCATACATTTTTTGTTTTAGCCATTCAATATTTGAGCTCTGCTCCAAACAATCAGACAAATGGTATTCAAGCAATTCATTGTTTTTCTCAAGATTGTCGACAACCTTATGAACCTGGTTGTAAATCACATTCCCGGTTTTAGCCTTTTGATCATTATTTGCGGAAATAACTGCAGCAATATCCCTGCAAGTGTTTTTCTGAAGTAATAATGTATCCTGGAATAAATGCATCTTTTCTGAAATTGTATTGATATTGATACTTAAGATACTGTCAATGGTGTTAATCAAACCAGAAACTTCATATTGTATCGGCTTTATACCAGTATTCTTATTATAGGCATTTTCCTCCGGTTGCCCGGAGCAAGCATTTCTGTATCTTTTCAGAATTTTATCAACGAGTTCAATCAAATCAAGGTACTTCTCATTGATGATTTGCAAAGCGTTCTGATACTCCTTATTAGCAAAAACCAGTTGGGATGCCTGAAGCTCCGAGATATCTTTAAGCTGCAGCAAAAAAGCTATTATATCAGAATTTTCTGCATTCTCTGGTTCAGATATATTTTCCAGTT
>CAZEXO010000435.1:0-2009 GCA_964516545.1 uncultured Melioribacteraceae bacterium | reverse complement strand
ACTACAATATCTTGTTGCCGGACCAAAACCATTTATGTAGTTATTCAACTTGACGTACTCTGTCCATTTGCCGTTTTCTTTATGTGATGTGTAGATTCCGTCTCCCTGATCTACATATATTGTATCCATTGTTTTGTTCAGGGTTGGAGACTCTTCCCATTTGTAATCATTAGCGAAAACAGAATCAAAAATGACCGGTTCACTCCAGATTTCTGGTGCGATGGAATAATCTTGGGAATACAAAGACATAGAAAAGTTTAGAAGAATAATTACTGAAAGTATTTGTTTCATTTTAACCTCTTCGGGGTATACGTTTAATTACCCGTTAATATAATTTATTTCATTAAAATTGATAATAGAATTTCTCTGTCATACTTCAACTATGTAAAACCTGAAGTGTAAGACGATAAGCGGAAAGGCATATGTTCGATTTTACTCAGCATAAGTTTTTTAAAACTATACTTTTACATTATTAAAACACCACGTAGGTAAATAATAAATAAAAACTTAAAATGCAATATTTATTAATAGTGGTATTCATGCAAAACAGATGTGTATTTACTTTTTTTATTATCATCACAATACTGCTTTTAGTAAGAGTTTTCTTTTTTTTGTAATTACTTCTTTCTGTTTTTACACTATGTTTTCTGATCTGGAAGAATGGAAATAATGGGATAAAAAAATGAGCAATACAAGTTTATTTGCATTGTGTATAATTTTAATTTCCGTAATTATAGTTTTTTCGTTTTTGTTTTAACGAAGGAAATTTCTCTTCTCGGTAGGTTAGAGATAGATAATAATGAAAGCTGTTCATCCGGGTGAAAATGGATCCATCAACAATCGTCGGGGTAAAAGTTTATTTATTAAACTCACTGATAATTTTCTGAATTTCCATTTCCGATATTCCGCTGCCGAAAATTTTGTTTTTATCAGTCAATTTTTTCTCTTCAGTTTTTGATGAAAGTGAAGCGGCGCTATTTGAAACCGGGTTTCCGGCTCGGGCGCGTAATCTTTCCTCAATTTCATCAATGAAATAGCTCGTGCCTTTTGTAGCGGAATAGACATTCGGCATCGCGTTTTCAAATCCAGTAATACAATTTCCGGCATTAACCGGGTTTGTTTCGAAAGCCAGTGTTTTAACATTCATCAGATGAATAGCTGATACATTTTCCGAAATGATCGATCCGCCCCATGTTCCCGGACCAAGCGTTAACGAAGGCGTTAATGCCGTTGTGTAACCAACAGCCCCGACTGAACTGGGCGTATTCACCACAATTCTGAACGCCGGTTTTTCCAGCGCAAATTTCATAATAATATCTTTGTCGTTTGAATGAATTGCCATCGTGTGACCTATTCCCCCGAACTCAAGCAATTCAATACATTTATGACATCCGTCGAGCCAGCCGTCAACAACATAAAATGCTAAAACAGGTGACAATTTTTCAATTGACAGAGGTTCTTCTTCGCCAACGATTTCGCAGTGAGCCATGAGTACTTTTGTTTCTTCAGGAACTGAAAATCCGGCATAGTCGGCAATAAATTTCGCTGACTTTCCCACAATCTCAGGATTGATTCCTTTACCTTTTTTTAACACTTCCGACAATTTATTTTTTTCTTCAGGATTCAAAAAATATGCGCCTTCACGTTTTGCGGTTTCAATTACTTTTTTTGTCAGAGGTCTGTCAACAATCATAGACTGTTCGGAAGAACACAAAGTGCCGTTATCGAATGTTGTTCCGTAAATAATATCTTTAACTGCCTTTTCGTAATTTGCAGTTCTTTCTATGAACGCCGGAACATTTCCTGCTCCAACTCCATAAGCGGGTTTACCGGAACTATATGCTGCTTTTACCATGACATTACTTCCGGTTGCGAGGATCAAGGCAATATTGTCATCCTTCATTAGTTGCTGAGTGCCTTCAAGTGAAGGATTACTCATTACCTGAATTAATTCTTTCGGAGCGCCTGCATTTTCCGCAGCTTCTCTTAATATATTCAAAGCTTCATGA
>CAZEXO010000434.1:1708-2064 GCA_964516545.1 uncultured Melioribacteraceae bacterium | reverse complement strand
ACCATTAATCAATGTCAAAACGGTTGCACTGACAGCAGTGTATATGCTTCGTTTGCCTTTGTTGATGTACTGCTTCTCCAAATTATTCCTTTCCTCTCGGATTAAACTGAAGTTTATTTTTCATCATATCAATTAACTATACACCGATCACTATTATTCAATTGCTATCATTCCTTTATGTTTCCATAAAAACCGTTTATTCCCCTAAGACTCTCCTGAATTTTCGCGCTACTGTAGTAAACCTGATTAAGCGAGAAGTTTTGTATTCGTTGTGCGATATCCCTGGTTGACTCATAATATTATCAAATTCTTGTTTCTCCATTTTAAGTTTACTTAAAATGAACTGAATGTCCCTA
>CAZEXO010000434.1:0-1698 GCA_964516545.1 uncultured Melioribacteraceae bacterium | reverse complement strand
GGGTTTTTCCAACTCCTTTTGAGCTTCTTCTCTTGTCATTTGGCCAGAAACGATCATGCTCGATAAATGCGATTTTCTTTTATCAATTCCGAATTTCTGCGGAAGATAGTACACCTGAACGAACTTCGTAAAAATTGACTCATAATGCTTTCCGCCATAATAATTAAAGTTCGCTTCTTTCTGTAGTTCAGCGATTGCTCTTTTTCTGTTGTAATCAATATAATCCAGCGGTCTGAATGTTTTTATTCGATCAATGTATTTTTGTCCGATGTAACGTTCAAAAACGTTGATAAGTGGAAGTTTTTGCAATGGAATCTCACCATGCTTATTATGAATATCTTTAATGTGAACCGCATCCGCGGCAATATGGCCATTGCCTCTTTGTAATATAGATTCCAGCGAAAAATTTGCACCGGATAAAAAATACCTTAGTTTGTATTGTCGTGCGTATTTTCTTAAGCAAGCCAATAATACATTATCTTGTGGTATGGCGATGGACGAAACTCCAGCTCGAATAAATGCCTTAGTCAAATCCATATATTCATCCTCGTTCGGTTTTTCAACAACTAATTCAATATTAAATTTACTGCATAAATTCGCTATGTTTTGTATCGCGATCTCAGAATCAAAACCATCATCAACATGAACAGCAAGAATACGAAGTCCCCATTCTTTTGCTCCCAAATACGCCAGATATGCTGAATCAAGACCACCCGATAAACCCATATTTTTTGTTCCTTCCTTCTTTTTTCAGTATTCTAATCATATTGTCAAGCTTTTCTTTTCCTGATTCATTTGGGAAATATGCACCAGGCATCCTGCCTAAGGAATAATTGCAATAATTACATGTTCCATCTTTTTCAAAAGAAATCGTATTGTCAGAAAGATTGTCCATGACACAACGGGTACATACCTGAGTTTTCATATCACTTATCCTCCTTTGTAAAACTAGGTTGCAGATAGAATAAATAAAATCGATGTAATAATCGGCGGGTACTTTCAGTTGTCTATTATTATTTATCTCCTATCTCAAATGTTTCTTTCTTTTCAAGGCTGTGGCTACAATTCCGTAAAACAAATATGCGCTGATGGATAATTTGTGCAATGTATTGTGGTGTGAATTCTCTAAATCGATCAGAAAACTCATTTACGGCGTGTCTTTTTCCCTTTTCCTCGATGATAAACTTTCTCACCTTTTCAACCTCAAGTGCAAAATCTCTCCATTCTGCCACTTCAACTATGAATGGATACATTTGCAAATAACTTCTCGAGGCATCATTCTGTACTTTATAGAAATTAATTATTGGTTTCCCGGTCGAGAAGAGTTCAAAAATTTTGCTGGGTATCATATTATTAATGGTGTTCGAAATATTCACTACAAAATCAGCATTCGATAGAGCTTCCAGAACAATAGAATGAGCGACCATACCATGTCGATGCATATCTATTGAGCCCTTATACTCATCCAAAATATCATTGCAATCTCCCCTCCCATAAATATGAAGAGAAATATGGGGCATCTGTTTCGATAACTCTTCAAAAACCTTTAGCATAAAATTCGGGTTTCTTATATCTCGATATAGCATACCAGCGAAAACAATTCTTATTTCATCCGTACTTTTATCCTCATCCTTTGGTGAGGCCTCATGCGGTATAACGAAGGTCGGTTGATTGCAGAAAAAAAACTTTCTGTTCAAT
>CAZEXO010000433.1:0-2084 GCA_964516545.1 uncultured Melioribacteraceae bacterium | reverse complement strand
AGTGCAGCCTGGACGGATGATTTATTTACAACGTTGGAAAATCTGACAGCGGGCGCAACATATTACTGGCAGGTTCGGTCACGTCTTACTGCTGATCCGAATACAATTTCGGATTATTCAGAAGTCCAAAACTTTTCTCTGTACGCCAGTTCATCTCCTTCGATGACTATTTTAGGAAGTCCAATCGCCGGAGTTGAATTAACAACAAATAATCCTGTTTTATCTTGGGTTCCACCCGTTGGATCTTCAATTCGGTTTTCTTATGAATTGGAGATATCAGATAATAAGGATATGACAACCGCCCAGGTGATTAAAAATCTGACTTCAAATAGTTACAAAGTCAATTTGCCAGCAAACAAAAATTATTATTGGAGAGTAAGAACAAAATCGGAAGACGGAAATTATTCAGACTATACCGGTAAAGGTCAATTCAGAGTAGGCGCAGAAATTACTTCTGTTGAACAGGATAATGAATTGCCTACAGAATTCAGTTTATCGCAGAATTACCCGAATCCGTTTAATCCTGATACAAAGATTAATTTCAGCTTATCCGAAGCTTCTCCGGTGACACTTAAAATATATGATATACTCGGCAGGGAAGTAATTACTCTGATAAATGATAATTACAACGCTGGTTCGTATTCAGTCACTTGGGATGCGAAAAATTCCAATGGAATAAAAGTAGTCAGTGGAACTTATATTTACCGGATTGTTGCAGGTAATAAAGTTGATGTTAAAAAAATGATTTTACTTAAATAATTAGAGAACAGGATAAAATTATGAATAAATTTGGTGCAGCATTTTTTCTTGTGATGATAGCTTTGGTAATGGCGCTGGCTCTGATTGCCTGTCAAAATTATTTTTTAAGTTAGCTCAAATTTCAGCCGGCTCGTTTTTCGGGCCGGCTATATTTTAATTTTATCATCACATATTGAATACTTCGCATTCATTTGTTTAAAAAATCTTCCCGTATTTCCCGGACTAAGAAAATCCTTCGGTCGTCTTCAATCAGAAAAGTCTTTTGTCGAAAATTTACCTGTGATTTGTTGTTACTATAGGTGGGTTTTATAGATAACAATCCGAGTGGATTAATTATCTTTCAGACTATTCAATTTGAGAAAACTGAATCAGGATGAGTAAATGATTTCACCGTTTTTAACTGTTATACAATTGAGATTTCTTCCTACGTTATAAATAATGTCAGCATAATCAGTCGTATCAAAGACAGAGAAATCAGCCAGTTTGCCTATTTCAATACTTCCGGTTTTTGTATTGATATCAAGCGCTTTTGCAGCGTTTATCGTAACTGCTGAAATAGTTTCTTCGATTGTCATCTTCATTTTAAGAGCAGCTAAACTCATGATAAAATTTATATCGGAAATGTGTGAAGAACCCGGATTATAATCTGTTGCAAGAGCTACTATAGCGTTGTTCTCGATTAATTTTCTTGCCGGGGCGTAACCGTAGTCAAGAAAAAATGATACACCCGGCAGTAACGCGGCTACTGTTTCACATTTACCAAATTTATTAATATCATTGTCTGTTATTACCTCAAGATGATCGGCGCTTACCGCTTCATGTTTCAGGGCAACATCTACTCCCCCGATAACATTAAATTGATCAGTGTGCAATTTCAATTTCATCCCATGAGATTTTGCGGTTTCAAAAATTTCATCAACCTGGTTAACCGAAAATGCTGTTGATTCACAGAAAGCATCGCAAAATATCGCGAGTTTATTTTCGGTGATGTATGGAATCATGGTTTTATTAATGATCTCCAGGTATTTTTCCTGGTCATTTTTATATTCAGGCGGGAAAGTATGCGCACCCAAAAACGTAGAGTAAATATCAATTTTATTTACAGAATTGAGGTGATTGATAACCTGTAGTAGTTTTATTTCATCATAATAACTTAGTCCGTAACCGCTCTTGATTTCAAGTGAAGTGATTCCCCGTGAAATAAGATAATTAATTCTCGGTTGGATGAGTTTAACTAAATCATCGAATGATGAATTTCTAACAGCTCTTACGGTAGAATTTATTCCACCTCCCGCTTTAGCTATTTCTTCATAACCTTTTCCCTC
>CAZEXO010000432.1:0-2084 GCA_964516545.1 uncultured Melioribacteraceae bacterium | reverse complement strand
AAGGCGCTATGGATATAATTGCTGAGATGATTAGTGATACCGCTGAAGTACGTCAGGCTCTACGTGAGTTTCTATTGGAGAAAGCGAAAATTGTATCTAAAAATAATAACCCAAAACCTGAAGACGTTCCGGCGGGCGCAAAAGATGTCTACCAGGTTTATCACGAGTTTGAATGTAACCTTCCGAGACTGCGCGAGTATCAGACACTTGCCATTAACCGCGGTGAAAATGAAAAATTCCTGAAAGTAATTTTGAGTTATGATTTTCCCGGCGCTCTGGAAGAAACCTACAATAACTTTTTTCAGTACGATGAATCGGTTTGGATGGATTTACTTTTAGAAACAGTTGAGGATTCATTCACCAGATTAATTTATCCTTCGATTGAACGTGAAGTACGAAACGCGTTGACGGAAAAAGCCGATCTTCACGCCATTGAAGTATTTGCAAAAAATCTTCGTCAGCTCTTACTGCAACCTCCCATAGCTAATAAAACCATCATGGGAATTGATCCGGGTTTTTACAGCGGTTCTAAAATTGCGATAATTGATACCACAGGAAAATACATCGAAGGAACAACAATATATCCTCATCCGCCGCAGAAGAGAATGGATGAAGCAAAAAAAACAGTTCTCGATTTTGTGAGAAGGCATAAAGTCGGTTTGATTGCCATCGGTAACGGAACCGCCAGCCGCGAAACAGAATTAATGATTGCCGAATTAATTCAATTGGAAAATCTTGACTGTCATTATCTAATTGTGAACGAAGCAGGAGCGTCGGTTTATTCGGCTTCACCTGTTGCCAAGGTTGAGTTTCCTGAGCTTGAAGCGAGTCAGCGCGGAAATATTTCCATCGCACGGCGTGTGCTCGATCCTCTTGCCGAGCTTGTAAAAATTGATCCAAAATCCATCGGGGTTGGTTTATATCAGCATGATGTGAATCAAAAACTTCTTGCTAAAAAACTTGATGATGTTGTGATAAGCTGCGTTAACTATGTGGGTGTTGATCTGAACACGGCAAGCGCATCTTTGCTCACTTACGTATCTGGTTTAAATAAACGTATAGCGAGTTCGATTGTTCGTCTCCGCGAAAAGAAAGGACGTTTTCTGAAACGTGAAGAATTAATAGAAGCCACCGGGCTGGGAGAAAAAGCCTTTGAGCAGTGCGCGGGTTTCTTAAAAATTCCCGGCGGAGAAAATCCCCTGGATAATACTTTTATTCATCCCGAATCTTACGAGGCAACTGAAAAACTTTTGAAACTTTGCGAACTCTCAACAACAGCGGTTAGTGAAAAAGGTTCACTTGTAAAAATGTTTGTCGAAAAACAGGGATTTTCAAAAGTAGCTGAAAAAGTAGGCGTGGGAGAACCGACGCTCGAAGATATTCTTGAAAACCTTGCAAAACCCGGACGCGACCCGCGCGAGGAAATGCCGAAGCCTATTTTGCGTAGTGATGTTCTCAAAATGGAAGATCTTGAAATAGGAATGAAACTAATGGGAACTGTTCGCAACGTTGTTGACTTCGGCGCGTTTGTCGACATCGGAGTTAAACAGGACGGACTCATTCACATCTCTGAAATTAAAACAGACAAATTTATCAAACACCCGATTGAAGTGCTGAATGTCGGCGACATAATTGAAGTTACGGTTAAGTCCATTGATATTGAAAAAGGACGGATTGGATTGAGTAATAAGTAGTTCGAAGAGTAAGATTACGATTAAGAGTAAGATTACGATTAAGAATAAGATTATGATTAAGAATAAGAAAAGTTGAGCCCCGGAAATCACGGTGGTTTTTATTTAATCGTGTTTTACTTCTTATTCCCGAAACATCGGTTGTGCTTGTTGTTATATCTTTTGAAATACTTGCACCATACGGCAAGGTCCTTTCTGCATGCTCCTATTGCGTCGGGTGCGGAAAAGTCAGCATAACTGCACGAGTAATCACAAAATACCGGAAAATCAGTCTTATATTTTGAGGTCTTCTTTCTATCACTCATCGATAATTACAGAATTATTCACGGAACCATTTTCTTCAAGATAACACTCACGTAAAAATAAAAAAAACGGTAACCCGGCTGCAACACC
>CAZEXO010000431.1:0-2089 GCA_964516545.1 uncultured Melioribacteraceae bacterium | reverse complement strand
CCTCCAGCCCGGGATCATGGCGATCGTGCTTTCCCATGATTTGATGCCGCTGATAATTTCTGTAGCTTTTCCTGCACCATTACGTAAAAATTCTGATGCAATCATAGCAACATCACCACCGGCCATCATTATTTTAATAACATCTTCAGCATCCTGAATACCTCTTGTTGCCGCAAGACTTGCTTTAACTTTATCATAGAGTATAGCAATCCATCTTAAAGGAAGGCGCATTTCATATTTACTGCTCAATAACAAATTAGGAACGACTTTAAGTTTTTCAAGATCAAAATCGGGCTGATAGAAACGATTGAACAGAACCAAAGCGTCAGCCCCTGCTGCATCCAGTTTTTTTGCCATGTTAGCCATTGAGGTAAAAAACGGACCTACTTTTATAGCAACAGGAATTGTTACATTTTCTTTTACAGCTTTGAGAGTTTCGATGTACATTTCTTCTACTTTTGATCCATCCAATTCAGGATTGGTGGGAACATAATAGATATTCAATTCGAGAGCGTCAGCACCAGCGTCCTGAATATTTTTTGCGTACTTAACCCAGCCACCTTTGCTAACTCCATTCAGGCTTCCGATAATTGGAATATCAAGAGATTTTTTCAACGCGGCAATATGATCCAGGTATTCTATCGGACCTAATTTATAATCTTCCTGTTCAGGAAAATAGCTGGTTGCTTCAGCATAACTTTCAGTTCCAAATGATAAATAATGATCGAGTTCGCCGGATTCATGTCTTAACTGTTCTTCGAATAAAGAATGTACCACAATTGCGCTAACACCTGCATCTTCTAATTTTTTCGCCTGACTCAAATCTTGTGTAAGCGGAGACGCCGATGCGGCAACGGGATTCTTAAGTTCGAGTCCCATATACTTAGTTTTCAGATCCATTTGTTCTCCAGATTTATGTTTTAAAATTTTCATTCAAAATAGAATCCCGCATTTTATAGCGGGATTTTAATTTATGCTTCTTTATCTTTTTTCTCGGCATCTTTTGAATAATCGAATGCAGCCATCTGTTCATAAAGTTTCAATCTGTTCTTAACATCTTCTTTAGCATGCACAAGCAATTCTTTTGCAGCTTCAGGTTTTGATTTTGTCAACATCTTATAACGGGTTTCACTGTAAATATAGTCTTCAAGGTTAATCTTCGGTGATTTCGAATCAAGTTTCAGAGGATTCTTACCTTCGGCTGCATTTGCAGGATTAAATCTAAACAATGGCCAGTAACCTGAATCAACAGCAAGTTCCTGATGTTCGAGACCTTTACTCATATTAATTCCGTGAGCGATACAATGGCTGTATGCAATTATTAGCGATGGTCCGTTGTAAGCCTCAGCTTCAAGGAACGCTTTTATAGTCTGTACGTCGTTAGCTCCCATGGCTACTTTGGCGACATACACATAACCATAATTCATTGCCATCATCGATAAGTCTTTTTTAGGCATTGGTTTACCACTTGCGGCAAATTTTGCCACAGCGCCCAGACCAGTTGATTTTGAACATTGACCGCCGGTGTTTGAGTATACTTCGGTGTCGAGGACAAGAACGTTAACATTTTTACCTGAAGCTAACACATGATCGAGTCCTCCGTAACCTATATCATAAGCCCAGCCGTCACCACCGATAATCCAGACTGATTTTTTAACCATGTAATCAGCAAGATCATGCAATCTTTGAGCTTGTTCAGTTTTATTATTTTTTATTTTTGATTTGAGGGTAGCTACTCTTTCGCGTTGAGCAATTATTCCCGCCTCATCAGACTGATCTGCGCTTAAAATTGCATCAACCAAATCCTGATCAATTTCACCGGCGAGAGCAACCATTAATTCTTTTGCCTGTTCGTTATGTTTATCGATAGCCAGTCTCATACCAAATCCAAATTCAGCATTATCTTCAAACAATGAATTTGACCATGCCGGGCCACGACCTTCTTTATTTACTGACCACGGAGTAGTTGGTAAGTTACCACCGTAAATTGATGAACATCCTGTAGCGTTGGCAATAACAGATCTGTCACCGAATAATTGCGAAACTAATTTCACAGAAGGAGTTTCGCCGCAACCAGCGCAGGCGCCAC
>CAZEXO010000430.1:0-2148 GCA_964516545.1 uncultured Melioribacteraceae bacterium | reverse complement strand
CGTCCAGTGAATTCCCGCTGATGCCGCTTCAATCGCCTGCCATCTCGCAGATAATTCTACAAGTTCGGGATTCCAGGTGCAAGCCGCTGCAAGAGGAACTGGGAACGTGGTCATATAACCGTGAATAACATCAAGACCGAAAATTAAGGGGATTCCTAATCTTGATTCTTCAACAGCAATTTTTTGAACGCGACGGGTTTCTTCAGCTCCGATAATGTTCAGGAAAGATCCTATTTTCCCCGAACGTATTAATTCTTCATGGCTTTGATTGGGTCTGCTTGTCTTTGTTCCCGTATCGAATGAACCGCTGTATTGAACTAACTGACCGGCTTTTTCTTCAATTGTCATCAAGGATAAAATGGAATCGATTTTGGTTTCGTAATCCTTAACCTGCGGGAATGAAACAGAGACGCATAGTGCAATTATGAAAAATATTTTTCTCATGAATTCTCCTCAATTATTAGGATGGCTTTTCAGGGTTTGCTGATTTTCCAGATTTCTGCCCACTAAAAACTTTTTTTATGGATTAAGTTACTATCAAAAAAAAGTAATATCTATATTCCCCTGGAAAAAAATTAACTAAAAGAATTAATTATTTTTGTAATAAGTTGTAACTCATCCGGTGGCTAAGTGAGAAAAAATTTACCTCGTATTTGACAACGGGAAATTTTGTTGTTTGGATGAAAAGAAGCTGCGGAATACAATAAAATATTTTTGGAGAAAAAACGTGCGAAAATTACGTATGGTTTTATTCGGGACTTTACTCATTAGTATATTGTCATTAATTAACGCTCAAATACAGAATGTTGTTCACAGGGATGACACACTGAAAATTCCGATGACGGAAAATTTACCTGTCATTGACAGTTACCCGAATGATGAATGCTGGAAACAGGTTGACTGGCAGCCAATTAATCAGTTTTGGATACCTTACGCAGTGAAAATGAGCAGTGAGGATTTTTCAGGCGATTATAAAATAGTTTGGTCTGAAGAAGAGAACCTGATTTACTTTCTGGTTAAAACAACTGATGATGTTTTTGTAGACGGATATGTTTTTACAAGCGATCCGGAAATTTCTAATAATTATTATCACTATGATTTAATCGAAGTGTTTATCGATGAAGATTTGTCGGGAGGTCCGCATGTATTCGATGATGAAAATTCAAATGCTGAAAACGCATTCGCCTATCATATCAGCCTGATGTCGCCCGAGGATGGAAAAATAACCAACGATTTTGCAGCATGTGATATTGCCGGAATATTCTGGAATGATTATTACATCGCAAATTACGCTAGTCACTTCAATGATTTTGCCATGAGAAAAAACAGTACTGAATATTACTGGGAGTTTTCGCTTGGTGTTTACAATGACAATTATGATCAAACTGATATAGAAAAATCAAGGGTGAGACTGAGCGAAGGAAAAGTTATGGGTATCTCTCTTGCTTATTGCGATAATGATGATGAGGATGAAAATCCCAAAGTCCGCGATAATTTTATCGGCTCGGTTTATGTCGATGCAAAAGCATCTAACGATCATTGGCAGGATTGCAGCGGCTTCAGAAAAGTAATTCTAACGAATTCGAAATAGAATGAAAGGAATATTACCATGAAAATATTATTCATTGGCGGTACCGGAAATATAAGTACAGCAGTAAGCAGACTCTGCCTTTCAAAAGGTATTGATTTATACCTGTTGAATCGCGGTGAAAGCAAAGCAGATTTACCCGGAGCTAAGTTTATTAAAGGTGATATTAACTCTCCAGATATTAGTGAAAAACTTAAAGAGCACAATTGGGATGCCGTGGTTAACTGGATTGTTTTTCATGAAAAAGAAATTGAACGCGATTTCAGATTATTTAACGGTAAGACAAAACAGTATATTTTTATAAGTTCCGCATCAATTTATCAGAAACCGTTGACGTATCCTGTAATCACCGAATCAACTCCCTTAGCTAATCCATTCTGGCAATATTCACGTGATAAAATTGCCTGTGAAGAAAAACTGAATAAATTTTACAGAGAATCTCAGTTCCCAATTACTATTGTTCGTCCTTCGCATACTTATGATACGATAATTCCTCTTTCAATTGGCGGCGGTAATGAATATACCGTAATTGACAGAATCAGAAAGGGTAAAAAAATAAT
>CAZEXO010000429.1:0-2148 GCA_964516545.1 uncultured Melioribacteraceae bacterium | reverse complement strand
TTTCCCGTTCTATAATATCAGGATTAACAGAACCGTAAATACCACCGAAATGATAGGCATTGTAAAGCGGAATTCCATCAAGAGAAATGGAGGTTTCATCATAATTACCGCCCCGTAAAAATACCTGACTATTTAAGTCGCTACTGGAAGTTACGCCGGGTAAAGTATGCAAAGCTCGCAAGGCGTCCGCTTCTAAAAACACGGGAATGTTTTTTATATCACCGGTTTGTAGTTCATACGTGTTGCTGTAATTTTCAGTGTATCTTTCACCGGAGATTGTTACAGATTCCAGCTCAATTGGATCGGGAATCAGATAAATGACAATTTCGTTTTCATCATCCTCTTCAATTTCCATGGATATTTTCGTCTCTTTATAACCAAGAGCTTTTACGGAAAAATGTAATATGGATTCTGAAGTGGATATTTTAAAATATCCGGTTGAGTCTGATCTGCCCAATAACTCATAATCAGTAAAAAGAATCGCTTCGGGTATTCGCTCGAAGGATTTATTGTCGTATATGAAACCGGTTATTTGTGTTTCGTGGCTTTGCCCAAACAATAATGAAAAAAAGAAAAAACAAACAATTAGTGATCTCATAGGTTTTGTAATTTATTGTATTCAAATCCTTATTATGCTGGAAGTGCTTTTGGAAACACCTCCAGCAAATAAGTTTTTCATTGCGAATTTTTAGTGATTCACGAGTCTGTAATTTAAAATGATATAATCATAATCATCACCGCCGAATGTTCCATCAACCAATTGCCGGTACACTAAATTTCCAAGCACATTATTAAAATTACCTGTATCTCTTACATTTTCAAATTCATCTGTTTCAGGTTCATAATCATCATTCCAAGTAGCCATCTCTCCAGCCTCTGACCAGTACTCGTCGGCGACATGATCGTCATTAGCAGATCCCCAGTCATCATCTTCGTCAATTTTCATTTGTATTAAGTCACCAGAAATATACCAAGTCAGCCATCTACTGTCACCATCTCCTACCACATTAATTGCACCATCAGTACCATGTCTCATATTTATGATATACGAATCAAACCAATCACCCGAATTCCTTTTAGTTCTTATAAAAATTTCCATTTGGCCCTGCCACCATCCAGAGTCATAGTCAATTCCAATTCTTATTTCCTGTAATACGATCGCTGGAGTAAGTGTTGTAGTTTTTCGAAGAGCATTTGTTGGTGGCTCAAGAGAAGTTTTCTTTTCATAATGCCCATTTTTTTCACTAAAGGTAATTATTAGACACGATATCTCAGGAGCGTTTTCTGTGGAAAGATTGATCTCATTTAGTTCAGAATCATAAGCCTTTATTTGTTTTTCCTGCTCTGCTTTTTCATTATCCACTGGTACTACAAGTATTTCATCTGTGTACTTCCAGTTTTGTAGATGTTCGTTAACCGGCATGTAGATATCAATTAAGCCATATTCCAGGTTACTGATTGTGCGTTCAATTTCTCTCAAGTCTTTTCCTTTCAATACCTCTTTTAATAATTTTTTCAGTGTTTGATTTGATTTTTTTCCGTTACTGGTATAGTCTTTTACCTTTTCAAGAAATTCCGAACATTCAATAATATTCTCAACCTTTTTGGAGGTTCTTAATTCGTCCTCAAGAATTTTCCTATTGTTCTGATCTCTCAAAACAATTGCTAATCCTTTTGCGAGAACATCAAGATTAAAATCATCCTTTGATAGATTTTTTTTGTCGATTGAATTTGTTTCATTCAGTGTGTCTGAAGGACCCGATACATTTTCGTCTTCATTCTGACAAGCACTAAAAACAATTAATAATGCCATCATAAGGATTGTAAATCCTTTCAAGTGTTTGAAGATTTTCATAATTTTACTCCCTATTCTTATTATTGTGTAAGTTAAATATCAAGTTATCTTGATATTGGGAAAGAGTTGGCTACAACCCAGCTCTTTCTTATATTCTTAATCGCCATACAATTCCTTTCGGTAATGTCTCCAATTTTCTATCAGCCAGAATAATCTCAGTAAAAGTAATTTCCTGTTTTTCATAATGATTAAGTTCAATGAATTAATAACGAAATATCTTTACGCTGCTTCAGTATTGTTTAGTATATAATGACTATAAAATTAACGAAGAAAAATTTTGTCCCCCGGGGTCT
>CAZEXO010000428.1:1429-2160 GCA_964516545.1 uncultured Melioribacteraceae bacterium | reverse complement strand
CAAACTGGGCTGTCAGGAAATGGGAAAATAATGTGATGGCGTTTGTTTACGCCGGTGCTGCATTCCTAGTTGTATTAATTGGAGTAAGAGCCCTCGGAACCGGATTCTTTGATCTTCCGGATATAGTCGTATTTATTGGTTTGCTATTAGAATTTGCTATGATACTTATTTTGGGTGTCTTTACGTTTTTTAAACCCGAAGATGGTCACATAGCGACATCCGATGAAAAAACAGTGAATAAACAATTTTCAAATGGAAATAATGATTTCTGTTTTGAGAATAATATTGAGAATTTTGGTAAGGCGGTCAGCTCTATTAATGATATTAAACAATTAAACGAATTAATGGAGATAATTTTCTCAAGGCTCGAAGAACTGAAGATAAAGGATGTATCAACTTATTGCAGAATGATGGATATGATTGTGGAGAATGCAGATTACGACCAGATGATTGAAAATCTGACACTAAAACACATAAAGAAATTGAAAGAACTCTGCAAGAAAGTACCATAATATAAAATTGAATCTAATAAGAAATTTATTTTCATAAAAAGTATGTGGTTATCATCGTAGGAATTCGATCATGAAATCTATCAAAATATATTTTATACTTTACATTATTATTCTTGTTGAGGCCTTCGCGATAATTGTTGAAAGAGACGATGCTCAGGATGCGCTTTTTAATAATCTTTTTAAGGAAAGGCATTCAATTTCTTTTTTAATCCAGGAGCA
>CAZEXO010000428.1:0-1419 GCA_964516545.1 uncultured Melioribacteraceae bacterium | reverse complement strand
GCCAAATTATATGGTCTTTCTGCTTTTTCCTCTAATGTTTTTATTTATGAAATCGATAAAACTGGTGGTCAAGAAGATCCAGTAGGTTCGACAACTGGTCTAGTCGGACTGACAGGCAAGGGTCCGGCATTCCGCCCCACGGCATTGACCAACATTAATCAGTTTAAGACTTATTTTGGCGACAGACTAAGGGCACAGAAAGCACTTTTTACAAACTATCTTATTCCTGATAAATTAATAAGTAAGAAAGAGTTTAAGAATGCATCTCTTTCATTTACTGTGAAAGATATTTCTAATTCATCCAACAATAATTTAGAAGGGAAAACACTTGTTCTTGAACCGGGAGTTGACAGCGCACAAATCGGTGATGATAATAATTTTATCATAAAAGTAATAAAAGATACTTTGGGTTTCTACAAAATGCAGACCTATTTTCACGCAGAGTGTAAAGTATCCGTCGAGGTAGATATTACTACCATCGGCGCTTTCCCTGATTATTATAGTCCGGAATTTATTAGTCATATTCCTCAACAAAAAAAGGACGATTTAAACATCGGCAAGGTTCTACATTGCGAGTCGGTTTATAAATTCTCTATTATATCGAAGTCAACAGGTATAATACCTCATTGATTTCCACTGGGATAAATAAAAAAATATCGAGAAGTCCATGCGAAAATATTACATACTGTTTCTGTTTTTTTCATTTATTCTGAATGCGCAAATTATTCAAAACAAAAAACCAAAACTTGTTGTTTTAAATGAATACGTTGGGCACCAGGATGAAATTATTTTATTTTATCATATAACGAATTATATTGATTTCAGGATGACTCTTACAGACAATAAAGGGTCTACCGTTACTCTCGATCGTTCTATTGTTTCGCTTTTTCCAAATAGTATGAAAATAGGAGACAGGTTAGGAGAAAATCGTGGAGGTTTTTTTCTTGGTAGTATCGATAGTCTTATTTTCAATAACACAGGTGAATACAAAATTGAATTTACGGGAGCTTATAATTATTATAATGACGGTTATCAGAGGAGAGCAATCAGGGATTCTCTGAAATTTATCGTCTATAATCCGGAGATGATTACACCTCTACCCGTGAGAGATTCAATACTTCTGGGCGAGAATTTTCAATTGGATTTTGCTACTTTCGAGTACGATGATAAAGACAGGTATACCTACAGTATAAAACTTGAGAATAACGAAATCAGCAGTGGTCGCGGACCGATTGTCGACCTTACCGATATTCTAAGCAAAAATACTCATGAATCACTTCCCGCAGGATCTGTTTTAGCGGGGAAAATGCTGACAGTTGAAATGAAATATAATAACGCGTCGTTTGAATGGATTGATAGTTCGGGTGTACCTAAACCTTCAACCTGGTCAGCAAGAATAGTAAGACCACAATTTGTTTT
>CAZEXO010000427.1:0-2169 GCA_964516545.1 uncultured Melioribacteraceae bacterium | reverse complement strand
CGGGAATTTTTCATGAACTTGACGACAAAAACTGGGAGACTGCTTTCGATCAGGTATTAATGAGCGCAGTACGTTTTACGCGATTAGTTCTGCCCGGGATGGAAAGAAAAAACTGGGGAAGAATTATCAACATTACTTCGATTGCCGTAAGACAACCGATTGATAATTTAATGCTATCCAATTCACTTCGGAATGCTGTTACGGGTTTTGCTAAAACGCTGAGCAATGAAGTAGGAAAATTTAATATAACGGTAAATAACGTAGCTCCCGGATATACTCTAACTCATCGCCTCTATGAACTTGCGGTAAGTAAAGCAAAACAAATGAATGATTCACACGAGCATGTTCTGGCAGAAATGGCAAATTTAGTTCCTTTAAAAAGACTAGCGAGACCGGATGAAATTGCAGCCGCGATTTTATTTCTTGCTTCAGAGTCAGCCGGGTACATCACTGGACAAACGATTAATGTTGATGGGGGATTGACTAAATCAACTCACTGATTATTTTGTTTCGTAACCCACTTTTCTCAAATATTCGTGCGCCTTTTCTGCGTCTTCTGCCGATTCAAACGAGAGCCTGAAAGTGCCTCCTGAACCTTCGCGTATTTTCAGCAACTCAATATCTTTTATATTCAGGTTGTGCACTGACAAGGCTGAAGATATTTTACTTATTACGCCTGGCTCATCTTTTACGAATACAAATATGTCGAATAAAGGAGTAAGGAAACCTTTTGTGTTTCGGGGGATTTCATCTCTTTTAATCCGGGCATTTTCAAATTTTTGATCGAGCTTTTTAAAATCACCTTCAGTTACCATCTTTTTTACTTCTTCGAGTTCTGCGGATAATTGGGAAAGGGCATCAAGTATTTTTTCTCTGTTATGATGAACGATTGGTTCCCAGATGCTAAAATCGCTTGAAGCTATTCGCGTCATATCTCTGAAACCTCCGGCGGCAAAATCAATGAAACTACGTTGCGAATTCTGTCCGACTGATGAATTTACTAGCGCTACTGATAAAAGTTGAGGCATATGGCTTACATTTGCTACAACTAAATCATGTACATCAGAATCAATACAAGTAATTCTGGATCCAAGTCCTCTGATAATTTCTTCGAAGCCAAGTTTTTTTATTTTATCGTAATCGCAGTCCGTAAGGATATAGATGGAATTTTCAAAAAGCAGGGGATCAGAATTTTTATATCCTCCTTTTTCTTTACCGGTCATCGGATGTCCTCCGATATAAATTCCTTCACTTTTAATAGAATCCCAGGTTTTCTTAAATATTCCTTTTACACCGCATACATCAGTGATAATGGTGTTCTGTTTTAGTTTCGGGACCAGCTTCGAAAAAACATCTAGTGAAAGATTTACCGGGAGACAAATAAAAATAAGATCACTTTCGAGAGCATCCGTAATATCCAAAAGTTTTGAATCAATTGTTTGATCCTCAAGCGCGAGGGTTAAAATATCGGGTTTGTCAAACGCATTGATATTTAAAGACAAATCGGATTTTTTTAATGCTTTGGCGATTGATCCGCCAATTAATCCTAAACCTATTATGGAAATATTTCCGATACTCAATTATATTTTCCTGCCAATTGCCTGAGCGATAACTTTAAGTTCTTCAATGAGTTGTAAATATTGTTGGGGGAGAAGCGCCTGTGGCCCGTCTGATAAAGCATTTTCAGGGTCGTTATGTATTTCTATCATCAATCCGTCAACTCCGGCTGCCACTGCGGCACGAGCCATAGGCGCTACCTGGTCCCGTAATCCTGTCGCATGCGAAGGATCAGCAATTACTGGCAGGTGACTTTTTTTATGAACAATCGGAATGGCTGAAACATCGAATGTGTTTCTGGTATAGGTTTCGAATGTTCGGATTCCGCGCTCACATAACAATACTTCGTTATTTCCATTAGCTAAAATATACTCTGCCGACATAAGCCACTCTTCAATTGTTGCTGACAAACCCCTCTTTAACATCACCGGTTTATCAGTTTTGCCAAGTTCTTTTATCAGTGAAAAGTTCTGCATATTACGCGCGCCAACCTGAAAAATATCGGCGTATTTGTAAATTAATTCTATCTGGCTTATCTGCATTACTTCGGTTATAACGAGTAATCCGTATTTATCAGCAGCAGCACGCATCAGTTTTAATCCTTCTTCGCCC
>CAZEXO010000426.1:0-2169 GCA_964516545.1 uncultured Melioribacteraceae bacterium | reverse complement strand
AGAAGGTAATTCACCTCTTTATCAAGGTCTTCATCCTTCACTTTGAAAACAGGTTTTTCAATTTCAAGTTGTGTGTAATCTTTTACCTCTATCTGAGGTTTCACTTCATATTTAACTTTGAATTCAAGTTGCTCACCAGGTGAGTATTTGATGTCGGACAAAACCGGAGTACTGATTGGGTTTATTTTTTTCTCATCAACAATATCCCAGAATTTCTTATTTGCAATTTTTTCAGTTGCTTTGTACTCAATCGCTTCACCGTATAATTTCTTTATTATTGAAGTTGGTACTTTGCCTTTTCTAAAACCCGGATGGCTGATAGTTTTTCTTTCTGCTTCGAATGCTTCGTTGATTTCGGGAAGTATGTCATCGAATTCCAGTTTAATTTCAACTTCGTTTTCGTAGTCTGATATTACATTAAGTTTATAATCCAAATTTACCTCTGAATAATGATTTAAAATGAATAGCAAATGGAAGTGCGAGAAGGGGGACTCGAACCCCCACATCATCTCTGATACTAGATCCTAAGTCTAGCGCGTCTACCAAATTCCGCCATCCTCGCTTAAGACCTGCAAAATTAGTTCATATTCCCAACAAATGCAAGAATCAGAGATTTTTGAGGAAGATGACTTCATGATTTCCATTTTTGTTTTTAAAATAATTACCGCACTATTCAAAATGTAAGGAAATTTGTATATTAAAAGTTCAATTCCAGAAGTGAAGAGTGATTAAATGAACAAAATAATCGGTCAAAAAATAGGCAATTACCAAATAATTTCTATTCTCGGAAGAGGTGGAATGGGTATTGTCTATAAAGCATATGATAGTACTTTGGACAGGTATGTAGCAATTAAAATGTTAAACACATCGATGACCGACAAAGCGAAATTCATTGAGCGATTTAAGAGAGAAGCAAAAAACCAGGCAAAACTTGCTCATCCCAATATCGTTACTGTCTATGGCTTTATTGAGTACCACGATCTTCTTGGAATTGTAATGGAATATGTTGAGGGAGAAAGTCTCGAAAAAGTCATCCGACGCCAGAAAAGACTGAACCTGTTTGATGCAATCTATATAGGTTCGCAATTACTTAATGCAATCGGTTATGCTCATTCAAAAGGATTTATCCACAGAGATATTAAACCATCCAACATAATTTTTAATAAAGAAGGTATCGCTAAAGTGATGGACTTCGGTATCTCTAAATCGTTATTCGATAAAGAGATGACGAAAACCGGATCCAAAATAGGAACCGTTTTTTATATGAGTCCTGAACAGGTTCGCGGAAGAGAAGTAACTCACCACAGCGATATTTATTCCATTGGTTGCACTTTATACGAAATGATAGTGGGAGAACCGCCGTTTTATTCCGATAACGATTATGATATCATGGATGGACATCTTAAACAGGATGCTCCAAAAATGTCATCGAAAATTGCTGGCACTCCTGATGTAATTGACGAAATAATCAGAAAAGCCATAAAAAAGGATCCGGGTGAGAGATACCAGACATGCGACGAATTTAATAATGAATTACAAAAACTCAATAAATTCCTCGCTGAAATTCCAACTTTTCGCCCGGAAGGGAAAAAACAAGATTCTAAAAAAGTAAAAATCTATTCGATAGCCGGTTTTTCTACATTTGTAGTTGTTATGATAATACTTACCTGGCTTGTTTATGGGCAGGTGAAAGATCTTTTGAATAGCGACAAACTGAATGATTTTAAAACCTATAACATCGAGTCTTTGTTTTCCGATTCAGGACCTGAATTTTCCTTCGAGAAAATCTCAGATGTTGAGCTGCCAACTTCCTACAACATCAATTCAATAAAATTTGATGAAGCCGGAACAGGATTTCTGATCGGTGATTCCGGGGCATGTTTTTATTCAAAAGACAATGGGCAAAGCTGGATAAAGAACGAGCAACTAATTCACTATACATTTTATGATTATCAGGTACTAAAACAAAACAAGGGATTTTTAGTAGGTGCAAATTCACAATTCTATTTCTGTGAAAATGATATGCAGAATTTTAAAACCATGAATCTCGGTGGAAACTTCAGCCTTTTCGATATTGAGTTTATCAATGATATGATCGGATTTGTTGTAGGCAGTAAAGGATTGATTCTTAAAACGACGGATGGCGGGACAACCTGGAAAAAGATGATG
>CAZEXO010000425.1:0-2186 GCA_964516545.1 uncultured Melioribacteraceae bacterium | reverse complement strand
GGTGGCATCCTGCAAATGGGTGCGGCCGGTTTTCACAACCTGCTGGTACTGGCCGGCCTTGGCGGCAAGCGTATCGCGCAGCCTGCGCACAGAAGGCAACAGGTGGCGGTGCAGTTCCCGGCCGACGGCAATATGCATGGCAGTCGGGAAAGTATCGTTTGAGGATTGTGCTTTATTTACATCATCATTCGGATGAACCGGTTTTTTACTTCCCATCACTCCGCCTGCTAATTCAATCGCCCGATTGGAAATGACCTCGTTGGCATTCATGTTTGATTGCGTACCCGAGCCGGTTTGCCAGACTACGAGCGGGAAATGATCATCAAGTTTTCCCTCGATTACTTCTTCCGCAGCCTTGATAATTAACTCGGCTTTTTCACCCGCAAGCATACCCAATTCTTTATTCACAATTGCAGCAGCTTTTTTAAGTATTCCCATAGCTCTTATTAATTCCGGAGGCATTTTTTCTGTACCGATTTTAAAATTCATGAGTGACCGGGCTGTCTGAGCACCGTAATACTTATTTACCGGGACTTTAATTTCTCCCATTGTATCGGTTTCTACACGATATTCCATGTCTACTCCATTAAAAATGTTTGAACTGTTTTTTCGTCGGGAAATTAAGAATACGGAATGTGAAATGAAACTCTAATTAAAACTTTCTATTCTTCGTCCGCTGATAAATCTTTTTTTATAGTATTCATTATCCATCGAAGTAATAGTAACACCTTTAGAACGGCTTGAATGTGCGAATAAGTTATCGCCAAGATAAATTCCAACATGACCGGGATAGGCTCGTTTTGTTGTATTAAAGAATACAAGGTCACCAAATTTCAAGCTATCTTTCCCTTCAATTTTATCACCAACCGAGTATTGATCACGAGCGCTCCTTGGAAGCTCTGATCCTATTACCGTATTAAAAACATTTTTTGTAAACGCCGAACAATCAATACCTGTTTTACTATTCCCTCCATATTGATAGGGAGTATCCATATAACTGAGCACTTCAAAAAGTAATTTTTCTCTGTTTGTAAGAACATTCCCAAAATTTTTTAGATGAGAATGTTTTTCCATGATTGAAGTAACATCCACCGGGTATTCTTCAACAGGAGTTTCGTCAAACTCTTCCTGTCCGTTTGAATAAGTTGAAATATTATTTGATAATTTCATTGAATCCGGAGATTGTGAGTCGCTTATATCAGGAGTGGGATCATCAACATTCGAAAATCTTATCGATTCCTTTTTTGTTTCTGTCTGCTCTGTTGAAGGTTTCTTATATCTTTCAGAATAAGAAGAAGAGGAACAGCTAATACTGATAAACAGCATTACCATTCCCCAAATCAATATTTTAATGAACTCTTTTGTCAGCACGAATTTTTAACCAAGATATGTACGCAGATTTTTACTTCGCGAAGCATGACGCAGTCGTCTGATGGCTTTTTCTTTTATTTGCCGAACACGTTCGCGGGTAAGGTTAAATTTCTCTCCGATTTCTTCAAGTGTGAGAGAATGTTCTTCATTTAATCCAAAGTATAATTTTATTACCTCTGCCTCCCGTTCTGTTAGTGAAGATAATGCTCTTTCAATTTCTCTTTTTAGCGAATCGGACATAAGTATAAAATCAGGTGCAGGTTGTTCGTCATTTTCCAAAACATCCAACAACCTATTTTCTTCTCCCTGCGCGAAAGGTGCATCCATGGATACATGTCTGCCGGAAATTTTCAAGGTATCGGCAACTTCATTAATATCCATATCGAGTTCCTGCGCCAATTCGCGTGCGCTGGGTTCGCGTTCAAATTCCTGTTCGAGATTACTATATGCTTTGCCAATTTTATTCAACGCCCCGACTCTGTTAAGAGGTAACCGAACAATCCTGGATTGTTCTGCGAGCGCCTGAAGTATTGATTGTCTGATCCACCAGACAGCATAAGAAATAAATTTAAAACCCCTCGTTTCATCAAATCTTTTTGCGGCTTTTATCAATCCCAGATTCCCCTCGTTTATCAGATCTCCCAGTGATAAACCCTGATTCTGGTATTGTTTTGCCACGCTTACAACAAACCTTAGATTGGCTTTTACAAGCCGTTCCAGTGCCCGTTGATCTCCTTTCTTGATCGCAATCGCGAGAGTAATCTCCTGATCAGGTGAGAGCAAGTCAACCTTGCCGATCTCCTGCAAGTACTTAT
>CAZEXO010000424.1:0-2187 GCA_964516545.1 uncultured Melioribacteraceae bacterium | reverse complement strand
GAAACATGGATGGAGGACTCTGTTTGTCCGAAATCCATTAACAGCGCAGGGATAGCAGGTCGGGTCACGACCCGGCCTACAGCCGGTTAATTGAAACCCCGGTTTGCGGTGGGATCAAACGCGATCCCACCCTATGAGATGGACTTTAACAAGGAATCTAGCGGAAATGAATCTTATCCAGTAGGTATTATGTTTTTACTGCAAAATACTTTTCATTCTTGAGGAAGATCTAAATGGCCACCAGGAGACATTTCCACTTTGTGGATATCAAAATCAAGAGTTAAATCTTCCTCAATTTCTTTCGGCATGATTGCACCATAAAATTCATATGGTGTCGATACACAACGCCATGTTGTTGATGTGTAATTTCCTAACATAAATAACCATTCTATCTTTCTGAGTCTTCCATTCCATGATTCTACTTTCTTCCATTTGGTTTCACCTTTTACCAATACTTCAAGATCACAATTGACTTTGTTTTGGACAATTGGTTTATTCCAACGTTTTTCAAACAAGAAATGTTTATAAACCGATTGTTTTGGCAGAATGGTTATCGGTGCCCAATAACCAATAACTACTTCATTTAGCCAATTAAACCTAAATTTTCGGTGAGTTTCTGATTGCTTTGGATTAATTTCAAAAACCGGAGAAATATATTCTTTCCAATCCTTATATTTACTATCCGGGAAACTTAATACTAATCGCAAGCCAATGACCTGGCCTGCTCTTGCATTACTATTATTTGTAATTGAAATTGGAAGATCAAAACTTATAATAAGCCATGTTTCCTCTTCAGCAGATAATTGCGAGGCGAATGAAACTAGTCTTCCGCAAGTTACAAGTGGAGTGAATTTTGAATAATGAGTGTTCCAGAGGTTGACAAAAGAAATTACAACAGCAATTAATGAGATTGGCAATGATAATAGCGGAAGTAAAGAATTAGAATTCTTATTATCAAAACTAGTGGCAATGCCAAATGATTTATCTACTTGAGAAATTTCAGCAGGTTGTAAAGTTTCTCTTGTTGGGTATTTTGGGGTAGAAAATACACCAAAATTTGTTGGAGTATCTACTGAAAAATGAAAATTTATAATTAGGAAAAATATAGTCAGTATTAGTAGAAAAAAACTAACCAAGAAATTTTTATTTATTTTATTTTTCATCATTTACCCCCGAATCCCAAATGGTATGGAGACTTCGATAATTTGAGTTATCGAAACCTATTTACTGGTTTTTGCTTTCAGATAATCATCTGCAAGCTTTTTCCCCATGGCAGTTGTTGGATTTGGTCGATTGTCCACCCCTGTTTTTAAGGAGTGATCGCTCATTCGCGCAACTGTTTTTTCCAAGTCGCTCAAGTTTTATATCTTTTTCTGCTGGTCGTATCTCTTTCTGATCAGATCAAAATCGGTAGAGTAGTCCTTCACCCTTTCCGGGTGCATGGGACCCAACTTCCCCTGCGCCCGTTGCCCGATGTATGAATAATGCTTGATCCTCATGACTTCAGGGAGTTGAATTTTCCTGTTGGCAACCAGCTGTTTTAATAAAAGGTCAGCCGCTCCACCCAGTATGACCACCAGGCGCGGTTTTGACGTTGCCAGTTCCCAGGCAAGAACCGGCGCCCAGATTTCCGCAGCCTTATTACGCATTTCCTGGCTTTTCTCATGCCAGCGGGAAGAATAGTCTGCTTCTTTGATCACATTCGTAATATAGCAATGCCATCCGCCGGGCGAATCAATGGCACCGCTTTTAAAACCATGCGTAACCAGCATTTCACGAAACAACTTGTCCCCCCGGCTTGCCCACCATTGCGCTTCTTCAGTTGGCGCATTTCCATCGGGATTTAAAACCCTTTCAACCTGGGTAAGGCTTGGGTTCTCTGCCACAAACCATATCCGGCTTTCAGGATCACCAAGGGCTCCTGTTAACCAGGGAAACTCCTTTTGGTGGTCGAACAAGGTTGGATGAGACTGAAAGACATTCCCAATCTTTTTTATTAATTCTTGCCGGTATTCTTCTTTCATTTTCCCTCCATTACTTCTCAATCATTTCAGTCCGTAGGATGGATTGAGGGCGTTTTTGCCCGAAATCCTTCAACTACGTGGGGTAACCGTGACTTCTGCATCAATAAGATGGATTTCGGATTTCATCCTCAATCCATCCTACAGTTTTTCTAGCAGCCCTTTC
>CAZEXO010000423.1:375-2216 GCA_964516545.1 uncultured Melioribacteraceae bacterium | reverse complement strand
ATTATAACATTGATATTATTCGGAAGATGGCTTGAACTCAGATCAAAAAAGAAAACGACGCGGGCAATCAGACAATTAATGGAATTAAAACCAAAGACAACTACAGTTCTAAGAGACAACAAAGAATCGGTAATAAAACATTCGGAATTGAGAACCGGCGACATAATCGTGATGAAACCTGGAGAACGAATTCCGGCTGATGGTACTATCATTTCAGGATTTTCAACCATCGATGAATCGATGTTAACCGGTGAAAGTTTTCCCGTGGAAAAAAACAAAGACTCATCGGTTATCGGCGGAACACTTAATCTCACAGGCTCGTTTAATTTCAAAATCGAAAAGCTTGGCGATAACTCTGTTCTCGGACAAATAATCTCGCTGATTGAAAAAGCTAATCTCACAAAACCGCCTATTCAAAAATTTGTAGATAAAGTTGCCGGTGTTTTTGTTCCTGTAGTAATCGCGATTGCTGTTTTCACTTTCACAGCCTGGATGATTTTTCCGAATGTAGTCGATTTCAACACAGCCTTAACAAATTTTATAGCAGTGTTAATCATCGCCTGTCCGTGCGCTCTCGGACTCGCAACGCCAACAGCAATTATAGTTGCGACCGGACTTGGCGCTTCACGGGGAATTCTTATAAAGAACGGCGAAAGTCTTGAACTTGCCCGCGATATTGATACCATCGTTTTTGATAAAACCGGAACTTTAACTTCTGGTTCACCGGAAGTTACAGATGTTATAAATATTGATCTCGATGAATCCATGCTGCTTTATTTTGTCGGTTCACTGGAGAAAAAATCCAATCACCCGCTTGCTGTTTCAATTACAAATTTTATCAAAGGAAAAAATATTGTTTTAACCGAACCGTTATTATTCGAGGAAATTCCCGGGTTCGGACTCAGCGGAATTATCGACAACAAAAAAATACTGATCGGTAATTCGAAAATAATGTTTGAAAACAACGTCGATATTTCCCCGGCTGAAAAAAAATCTCAGCAATTTTCTTCAGAGGGAAAAACAATTATTTATGTTTCGGTTGAGGGAAAAATTGCAGGATTAATCTCCGCGATAGATCCGATTAAGAAATCATCTTACAAAGCTGTTGGGCTTCTTCACCAGCAGGGTTTGAAATTGATTATGCTTACAGGCGATAATCATAAAACTGCCGCGAAAATTGCCGCTGAACTGAATATTGATGATTTCAAAGCTGATGTGTTACCCGGCGAGAAAACCGAAATAATTAAACAGCTTCAGGAAGAAGGACGAAAAGTAGCTATGGTTGGCGATGGAATTAATGATTCGCCCGCGCTCGCTCAGTCTCATCTGGGAATTGCTATGGGCAACGGAACTGATATCGCGATTGAATCGAGTGATATTACTTTACTCAAAGGTGATTTACTCGGCGTATCGAACTCCATAAAACTTTCCCACGAAACAATAAAAACAATTAAACAAAATTTGTTCTGGGCATTTATTTATAACACAATCGGAATTCCGCTCGCGGCATTTGGACTTTTAAATCCCATGATAGCCGCTACTGCAATGGCTTTCAGTTCGGTTTCTGTTGTAACAAACTCGCTTCGTTTAAGAAACAGGAAACTGTAATCTATTTTCTCGGCAACCGTTCCAGGTAAGAACTGTTGCTGAGGATTGCAAAAGTTTTTGTTTGTTTGAGTTCATTAATAGAATGTTTATTCATGTAACTCATCGTGCTTCGTAAACCGTCGTGAATATTATTAATAATATTTTTAACCGGACCTTTGTAAGGCACCATAGTTTCTTCGCCTTCGATAAACTCGCCTTTCTCCGTAAAAAAGAAACAACGGTCGGCATCCGCA
>CAZEXO010000423.1:0-363 GCA_964516545.1 uncultured Melioribacteraceae bacterium | reverse complement strand
GCCGGGAGTTTCTTTTGTTCCGGCAAGAAGTCTTCCGAGCATTACAACGTCGGCTCCGAGCGCGATAGCTTTTGCTACATCGCCCGCGCTTTTTATTCCGCCGTCAGCGATTAAATCAATTTTTACTTTCTGTTTTTCCCGTTCGAAATAAACATTCAACAATGATGAAACCTGTCCGATGCCTATTCCCGTTTGGATTGATGTTGTGCAGACGCTTCACGAGAACCTCGTCCAGCAGCTGGAGTCTCTGGGCTACACCACGACCGCCATTCACCCCAACCTCGCGACCAACTGGAATCGCGACATCGTCTATGACACCCTCGGTTTTGATCAGTTCATCGACATCACTGCCTTCGAAGAAGC
>CAZEXO010000422.1:0-2216 GCA_964516545.1 uncultured Melioribacteraceae bacterium | reverse complement strand
TCAATTTTGAATACCTGAGATGCAATCTGCATGGTAACATGTTCATTAGCGGGAGTTTGATTTAAATACTGAAAAGTTCCGGAAGGAATAGGTTTAAGAATATATTCTCCTCCTTTTTCAGTCATAATCAATTCGCTGTTTTCTAACTTCAGCGAATGTTTGATCTGAACTCCTGATATTGATAATTTCTGACTTCTTTCCAGTTTAAGTTCGTTAAATTGAGGTCGACTGAAATTCAGAATCGACGAAACATTTTTCCCTCCGAATAATTCCTTTTTACACCTGGGGCAAAAACCTTCAATCCCGTTCTTTAAACATCCGTTACAACTCATCATTCTACCTTTTCAATTGTTATTGCACCTATCGTATTCTCATTTGCTGTTTTTATCAATCTTGCAAAGTGATCATTTTCATCAATTTTCAAATTGCGGCATTGAATGGTTTTATTATCACCCTCAGCCAGTAAACCGTAAAAAAACGGAAATAATATTTCGGAAATAAACACATCACTTCTTTTGGGAAATGATAAGCTGATATCTGGATATTCACCCAATAGATAATTTTCATCGTATTGGAAATAATATTTCCCGTTCTCTTTTTTCAGATACCCGGCTAAAACATCATTGTATAGAATTTTCACTTCCAAATCTAAATGTTACCTTTTATTTCAATTTTTATTTCAAACCCGAGAACATCCAAAATTTTTTTTAATTGATTTATACCAGGATTTGATTTCCCTGCTTCAATCTCCTGGAGGCTTCGCCTGGATATACCCGCAATTTCGGCTAGCTCAATTTGAGAGATATTTAAAAATTCTCTCCGTTTTCTTAAAACTTCATGATAATTGTCCATAACTCATTCAGTGCGTAATATTATGCGCAATAGTAACAAAAACATTCACAATATGCAAATAAATGCATATTGTAATGCCCATTTCATATAAAACCTTGACCTATTTATTGAAGTCCAAAAAGAATGCGCATTTTATTGTGCATTGGAGTAAGGGGAAATTCAAAAGAATTTTTATATCAAATCGTGTTCTTTCAGCCAATCATCATTGTAGATTGTACTGAAATATTTATAACCTGAGTCGCAAAAGATTGTTACAATATTTACTTCACGGTCGAGTTGCTCGGCTAAAGTGTAAGCTCCGTACATATTTGCACCGCTTGAACCGCCAACAATAATTCCCTCTTCGAACGCAAGTTTTTTAGTCCAGCCGATAGCCTTTTTGTCTGTAACTTTCATCATATCGTCCATCATATCCAATTGAGCGGTCGGAATCAGAAATTCGTCTCCCATACCTTCGATAAGATATGGATACGGTTTTATCATTTTTTTGTACTTGAACCAGTCATAAAAAATTGAACCGTAAGGATCGAGTCCGATTAATTGAATATTCGGATTTTTTTCCTTTAGATATTTACCCGCTCCGAAAAGCGTTCCTCCCGTTCCGACAGCCGTAATAAAATAGTCGATTTTCCCTTCCGTCTGTTCCCATATCTCGGGACCAGTTGTTGCATAGTGTGATTCGTTATTATCAAGATTATTATGTTGATCCACATAATAAAGCGAAGAATCTTTCCTGCAAAGTGTTGATGCATAATTATTGTAGGAAAGCTCATGTTCAGGAGGTAAACTTGTGTCAGTTAAAACAACATCAACGCCAAGTATGTTTAACATCTTTAATTTTTCTTTGCTAATCGTATCACGAAGAACAATTTTTAGTTTATAACCTTTTTGACGAGCCACAATTGCTAGTCCCATTGCGGTATTTCCGCTGGAGTTTTCAATAAGTGTATCGCCGGGTTTTATTTTTCCGTCTCGCTCAGCTTTTTCAATCATATATTTTGCGATTCTGTCTTTAATGCTTCCCCCGGGATTAGTGAACTCAAATTTCGCGTAAATATTTGCCTTCAATCCTTTTGTAATGTTATTAAGTTTAACGAGTGGAGTATTCCCAATCGCACCAAGAATATTGTCGAATCTGCCGCAAGCCATAAAATTCCTCATTAAGATTTTTGTAGAGAATATCCGCGTAAAAATTCCGCGGCTGTCATCCGTTTTCTCCCTTCAGGTTGTAGTTCCAAAATTTCCAAAACCCCATCTTTGCAGCCGATAAAGATTTCGTTTTTTGTTCCCATTATTTCACCAGCCTTCAGGTTGAATGTCGGATTATTTTTTGTTTTATATACTTTATATTGTTTTTCGTTTAG
>CAZEXO010000421.1:0-2227 GCA_964516545.1 uncultured Melioribacteraceae bacterium | reverse complement strand
AGCAGATGTGATCAGTATGGCCCATAAGATCAAACTTACAGTCATCGCAGAAGGTGTGGAGCTTCAGGAGCAGAAAGAGTATCTGGAGAAACACCACTGTGATGTGCTTCAAGGGTACTATATTTCCAAGCCTCTGACAGAAGAAGATGCCATCCAATTTTTACTGGAGAATCCGAATGAAAAAGTGATATAAAAAAACAGATGCTGCAGATTTTTTGTTCTGCAGCATCTGTTTTTACATGCTATTTTTACATGGGTAATATTTCTTTTAGTCTGGTCAATCCCTCTAATAATTGCGGAAATTGCCATAGGTAAATACGCGCGACGCGGTCCAACCGGTGCATTCGCGTTCACAGCAGGGAAAAAATTTGCCTGGATGGGAGCGTTCGTTGCATTTGTTTCAACAGCAATTATGTTTTATTATTCTGTTGTTACGGGTTGGTGTATCCGATATTTTTTCTCAGCAATTTCTGGCGATTTATTCTCCGTTGATGATCATCTTTTGTACTGGGAAAATTTTTCCTCATCAATATTCCCGCTTGTATTTCATGCTCTGGCAATAACAATCGGAGTTTTTGTCGTATACAAAGGTGTTGTTCGGGGCATTGAGAAAGTAAACAAAATTCTTGTCCCGTCTTTGATTATTATTCTGTTCATTCTTCTCCTGCGAGCTGTTACATTACCGGGAGCTGTTGAAGGAATAAAATATTTTTTTACACCTCAAATAGATTATCTGCTTGATTATAAAGTATGGTTGAATGCACTAACCCAAAATGCCTGGGATACCGGAGCCGGATGGGGACTTATTCTTACTTATGCAATTTATGCGAGAAAGAAAGAAGATATTTCGCTAAATGCTGCTCTTATAGGATTCGGTAATAATTCCATTTCATTAATAGCGGGAATCATCATTTTTTCTACAGTATTCTCTTTGAGTTCCATTGACTCAATTGCTCTTATTACAGAATCAGGTCCGGCGAACACAGGATTAACATTCATTTATTTACCTCAGCTCTTTTCAAAACTCTCCGGTAATAATTTGGTAAACATAATTTTTGCATCCATGTTTTTTCTGGCATTATCTTTTGCCGCAATTTCTTCGTTGATATCAATGATTGAACTTACAACCAGAAGTTTAATAGATGTTGGAATTAAAAGAAACAAAGCTGTTTTTTTTGTTGGAGTAACTGCTTTAGTTTTAGGAATTCCATCAGCATTGAGCCTGGATTTTTTGGTAAATCAGGATTGGGTGTGGGGCGTTGCGTTGATTCTTAGCGGGGCATTCATTGCGTACGTGATTATAAAATTCGGAGCTGAGAAATTCAGAACTGAGATAATTAACGGATTCGGAAGTGATCTGAGAATCGGACGTTGGTATGATTACTTAATAAAATATATTATTCCCTGCGAAGCTGGATTTCTTCTGGCATGGTGGCTGTTGTATTCCATCTCCTGGGATCATGAATGGTGGAATCCATTCCATACGGAAAATCTTAGCACATGCATTTTACAATGGGGAATAATACTCATATTTTTTATCACGATAAATAAATTTCTGGGTAAAAAAAGCTTGCGGGAATTTGTATAATGACGGAAACAATTATTGTGATGATTATGATATGTTCAGTTGTGTGGGGCGGATTTATTTTTTTTCTTGTACAAGCCGTTAAATTTGAAAAAAGGAAGACATCCGTTGAGTAAGCTAAAACAACAAATCCCATCGGTGTATTCATTATCAGCTTATCTTAAAGATGATAATTTATTGCCGATTTATTATTTATTTGGTGAGGATCAATTTACAATTGATACGGCAGCAAAAACCATAGAGAAGACACTTTCGAAAAAAGTACAATCGGATTTTGATCGGGAAACAATTGATAGCGAAAAAAATCAGAAAGTCGGCTCACTAATTGATTTGGCGTATTCGTTTCCTTTCGGAGGAGGCTCCAAGGTAATTTTCGTGAAAAATTTTGAAAGATTTTCAGATCGCAAAAAATTTTCTGAATATGTTAATAATCCTGCTGAGTTTACTTATCTGATAATTACACATTCCGGTAAAATCACAGATTTGGGTCGCGAACCCTATACTTCGCTTCAGTCTAAGAATTTTCTTTTCGAAGCGAGAAAATTGAAAGGTGAGGAATTAATTCAATGGCTGATGAAATCGGCAAAGAAATACAACCTGAAAATCTCGTATGAAACCGCGAAAGTGATGGTGGAAGTAATA
>CAZEXO010000420.1:499-2252 GCA_964516545.1 uncultured Melioribacteraceae bacterium | reverse complement strand
AAATTTTTGCAACGAGAACCGAAATAACTTTTGCAGAACTTACAACTACACAAAACCATTCGACGAAATTATTTACCGACTGATTTTCTCTACCGAACATACCCCGCTGCAACTTGCGCAAAACCCGCACACCAACACCTGATACTTTTCCCCGCCGAGTGGGGGAGAACCTGGCAAAAAACAAAGATTAAAGAACACCCCTTACTTAACCATAATTAACGAAAATACTTTTGCGGAACTCAATGACACGCCGACGAACAATTTTGAAAACATAACGACGTGGTTGATAAGGCGCAGCCCATAACAACTATACCGTAATTATTAAACAACTTTTTATTTATTCAAAAACTTTCATTTACAAATAAAGCCAGACAATTAAGCAGAAACGGTAGAACAAATTTTAGGATATTACAAAGTACGAAAGCGAAAACGCTGACGCCTTGAGCAACATGTTATACCACTTTAATCTTCTATTGCAACAAATATATCCTCAAGTAATCCATCGCTGGGTTTTCTGGTTTTGCATTTAATAACCATACCCTTCCTGTCAATCAGAGTATAATGAGGAATAGGTCCAATCATATAACTTTCGGTAAGTAATTCATTCCAATTTTTCTCAGCTAACAAGTTCACTCCTTCCAAATTAAATTTTTGTAACGCTTTTTTCCAAGTGATTTTATCTGTTTGTAGACAAATATTAATTAACCTAAAATCTTCATCGCTGGTCTTATAAAGAATATCTTTCTCAAAAGGTATTTCTTTTCTACATGGTATGCAGCCCGGAGACCAAAAATTCAAGAGAACAACTTTACCCTTGTAGTTACTTAACCTCCAATATTTCCCGTTCGCGTCTTGTAAATAAAAATCCGGAGCTTTTTTACTATCAAGACTGAATTTAACATCTCTCAAATTTTTCAGATGAGCTAAATAATTCTTATTAAAGGAAGAATTTTCAAGAGAAAAAAGCAATGTGTCTGTTAATTTCGCATACCCCATCCTGATTGAATAATTACTTGTCAGGTATAATTTCATAACATCAGCTATATCTTTTGAAAACAAACTATCACATAATGCAAATCTGATAGGTAAAGTTTTTTCCATCCTCTCTTTAACAGATAGGGTCAACATTTCTTGTGGGGTATACTTAGAATAAAATAACTCATTAAGAAAGTAATAATAGTTTGCTGAAAAGATAGCTTTTTCATTATTAATTGGCACTATTTCGAGGAAGTCGTAATATTTTTTAGGAACAGTCTCTTTTATTCCTAAATTGTCTTTTCGCAAATAAACAATATCAATAAGAGCAGAAATTTGATACAGTATTTCTGAATTCTCGTAATTAAAAAACCATTCTGGCAACTCGTATTTACTTGCATAATTTTTTAAATAGTTCATCTCAATATCTATATATGACAATATAGAATCCTTATATTCTTCCAAAGTATATTGAGGATTTTGTACATGCATTCTTCGTTTATGCAAATCCTTACCGAAATGTTTTTTCTTCTCCAGATAGTATTTGTTAATGGACTGTTCTTTCCCGGTAAAGGTTATCTTATCCAAGATATTACCTGCACTGTTCTTTGGGATTGATAAAAATAAAGTATCACCGGGCACTAAAAACAATGGAATATTTGAAATAATTGATACTGTATCACTGTCATAATATTTTTCGGAGTTATTGTTTGATTCAAAAAATATTACTTCCCCATAACAAAGTTCTTCTTGTTCATTCAAATCTTCACAAGCAAAA
>CAZEXO010000420.1:0-489 GCA_964516545.1 uncultured Melioribacteraceae bacterium | reverse complement strand
TTTCTGGATAGCAACGGGAAGAACTGATTTCTTACTTATTGTTATATGATCCGTTTTTTCAAATCCACTGGGGAAAGCTGTACTGTAGCTACCATAACCAGGAATACTATCTATACCACTTTCGTTGTAAATAACCAGTACGGCATCCTGATCAAAAGAAATAATAGGCCCATCGTCTTCTGAGCCGCAGTGGTTAAGTAATATTAGAAGCAAAGCAGGCAATAATAGAATTAACTTTTTCAATAAATTCATTTACTCCCTTTTACAAGTTGTGGTATAACGGCATTGTTTTTAAGCCGCCACCCATAACAGCAATGCAACTATGAAAAACGAATGCCAATAAATATTTATAATTTAGTTTTGTTCACTACACTCAAAGAGCAACTAACTTTTATAATGCAACTTTATAACCACACAAATGCCCCAACGTTTAAAGTGGTCGGCTTGTAAAACTGGATATTAGTTAAAAGGTTCTCCCCGATTTCGTAA
>CAZEXO010000419.1:0-2316 GCA_964516545.1 uncultured Melioribacteraceae bacterium | reverse complement strand
TGGGTCAGGGCAGAATTGAACTGCCGACACTCGGATTTTCAGGGCGAAAAAGCTAGTAACATCAATGCCTTGATTTTAGGTCTGATTTCCCGAAAGCCTTGAAAAATAAGCAAAATAATTAATTCAGTCTATTACTAGTTATTCTGACAAATTCCGTTATTTCTGATAATTTTATCACAATTTTATCACAGTGTGCTGTGGTTTAAATATGATTATAAAATTATCGTTGACCTTTTCGCCTGTTACAATCTTTACATAACATTTGTAAATTTTCAGGAGAAGTTTTACCGCCTTCTATCCAAGGTTTAATATGGTCTCCGTGCATTTCTTGAATTTCAAAATGCTTTTTACATTTTGGACATTTACCTTTTTGCTTTTCGTATGCAGCTCTTTTTTGACTTTCCGTAAATGCTCTAATGTTTAAATATTTTTCATTATTCGTGAATAGATATGAATAAATTCCCTTTTTATTTGTTACATCATCATCCATCATAAGTTTTTCGATTTCTTTTTCTAATTTTTTTGAATCGTATTTTTTTTTGCCATATTTGTTATAAAGTTCACCCCAAGGAATACCTTTCATTTCTTTTCTATATTTAGGAAATACAACCTTTACCCAATTGATTACACTCTGAAAATAAAGCCATAAATCGTTTGCATTCGGCTCATGTTGGTTTTTGCACATGTAATCTTCTATATTTCCCTCAGAAATCCAGTTAATAGCTGTCTCTAAATATTCTTGACGGTTTGCTGAACCACTTAAATAATCATCTCCAATTTTTGGACGATTGCTTTTAGAAAAATACCGTTTAGCATCGGAAACCCATGAACCTGAATAAACAGCATTTCTTAATTCCTGAACAGTTAGTTCTTCGCCTGCAATATTGATTGTTTCATACCACTTTAATTTTTCGCTATCCGTTCCACTGCAAAAATAGACCATTAGCTTGTAACTTAAAATCTGTTCTCGCTCGTTCTTTTGCAAATTATGAAATGCTCTGTTATCGGAGACGTTACAGACTTTAACTGAAAAATCACCTTCAACATATTGGCAAATTGATACTGTGCGTTGCTGCCCATCAATTATTTCATAGTTGCCATTATCTCGCACTGACCAATACATCACGTTCAGAGGATAATCCTTCGTAACAGTATCAATTACAGCATCTCTCTGTTTGTCCTTGTAAATGAATTCACGCTGATAGGGTGGGCGGATATCCAACTTGCCTCCGTAACCTACTACACCTTCTTCATCATTGTCTTCATAGCCTTTCGTTAATTCACGAACCGTGATCTCTTTGAGTTCTATTTTCATAACCTAAAACCTCTTGTTTTTAATAAACAGTCTCTTATAAATCTGCTTACCGTTAACGCTAACATTAAAATCTTTTCCTTTAATATGATATCCTTTTGGATCACCATAAGAATAGCTGCAACCAACTATTTCAAATTGTTCTGGATTGTATTTATTCATAAAAGTAATCGGAACACCCATTACACCTTTATAATCAATCGGAATATCATTCACTTTTGAGACTTCAATTGCCTTGTAATTATCATAGGTGGGATATTCATCAGGATTATATTTTTTATATAGAATGAGTTCTTCATGACGCTTTGCAATATCAAGATTTGTAAACCAACATGTGTTATTAGTGGAAACTATCCTATTTCCATTTTCATCAATCCTCGCTTCTGTTCCATGCAAGGAATAATGTTTCGGTATGATAAATCCTGAAAAATTACGATTACTATTAATGCCTATCCATACTTTATTTTCCTTTATCAGAGGAAAAATTTCTTTGTATGTAATTGCATTCCAAGTCCCAACAATCAAAAACTTTTTGCCGTACTCCATAAGATGTGCGACATACTCTCTGAATAATGAAAATGGTGGATTAGTTACAACAATATCTGATTGTTTCAGCAGCTCAATAGATTCTTTAGAGCGAAAATCACCGTCTTCTTTTAATTGTTTAATGCCAATTTCTTCAGGGTCGGGCATATTGTTCTCATTTTTATCGCCTTCATATTCAAGATAAATTGCTCTATCTGTATCGTGTCGGCTGAACAAGTTTATGTTCTGGTTTTTATAACAAGTAATAATCAATTTTTTCAGCCCCCACTTTTCAAAGTTGTGCGAGAAAAAATAAAAGAAATTGCTTACTCTTGGGTCATCACAATTGCAAAACACTACTTTGTTCTTGAAGTGTCTTTTGTAGTGCTTTAGCTCTCTTTCTATATCGGAAAGTATTGTATAGAACTCATCGTTTTTTGCTCTCTTTGCTTGGTGTAAATATTTAGTTGTCGCATTTC
>CAZEXO010000418.1:0-2334 GCA_964516545.1 uncultured Melioribacteraceae bacterium | reverse complement strand
ACTGGACTTTACTTGGTTTTGAAACCGAATACGATATTTTTGTTGTTGGATTAAACGGATTCGGATAGTTTTGCATAAGTGCATACTGCGAGGGAATTTGATTCAATTGTTCATTTGATACAATTTGCGAAAGCGGAAACCTGAAAGTACTATTCGCACTCCCTGTGAAGAGATATTCTCCGCAAATAACGAGATCATAAATATACTTATTTGTTAAACCAATATTTAGCTCAGTCCAACTGGATCCATTATCAGTAGAAAGAAATACTCCTCCTCCATATGAGCCTGCAAAAAGATTTGTATTGTATACCGCAAGAGAACGAATATCTTTATTAGTTAATCCTCCGCTTACATCTATCCAACTCGCACCATCATTTGTGGAAAGAAATATCCCGTTCTGACCTCCAGAAAAAAGGTTTGTACCACTCACAGCGATAGTTTTCACTGCTTGATATGTAAATACTCTTGACCATGTAGAACCATTGTCGACGGATTTGTAAATTCCATAGGGAGTTCCGGCAAAAAGATTATCTCCAAAAGAAATTATTGAATTTGTTTGACCAATTGTTATATGATTATCTGGCGACTGCCAACTTGTACCATTATTAGTGGAAAGATATATGCCACCACCCATAATACTTGTAGCAGACGCGAAAATATTTGTATCATTTATGAGAATGGATGTTATATATTTCCCGTCCAGGCCTGAATTGACCTCATTCCAACTCAATCCATTGTTGGTAGAATGAAAGATGCCCATGCCTTTTGTCCCCACGAAAATATTCCCATCACTCATGGCAAGCGCGGTAATTTCTCTCATTGGTAATCCCTCATAGATTTCTGTCCAGTTTAACCCATAGTCATCAGAAAGATAAACACACCCGTACATGGTTCCGGCAATAAGTTTTGTATCATGCATATCTAATGAAAAAATAATATTGTCAGCTATTCCTGTATTGGATGTTTTCCAGCTTGAGCCATTGTCATTTGAAATAAATACACCGCCTCCGACTGTCCCGGCATAAATATTCTCACCATGAACAACAAGAGACTGAATATGTTTATTAATTAAATTCGTGTTAACGGCTGTCCAGTTATCTCCATTATTTGTGGAAAGAAATATGCCTTCGTTACTGGTGCCGGTAAAAATATTTGAATCCAAAACAGCAAATCCATGAATATTTGTATCTGTCAATCCTGAATTTACTTCTACCCAGGTACTGCCATTATCTGTTGACCGAAAGACACCCTCATCGTATGTCCCGGCAAAAATATAAGTGCCTTTCAGAGCAAGATTATTAATTTTCCCCGTCATTAGACCTGAATTGACTTCTGTCCAATTAGCGCCATCATCGGTGGACTTGAAAATTCCTCCACCGTTAGTTCCTGCATAAATATTAGTTTCACAGATTAAGAGAGAAAGAATGTTCAAATTCGTTAAACCTGAATTTACAGGTGTCCAACTCACGCCATTATTCGTTGAGAGAAGAACACCCGATCCTTGAGTTCCGACAAATAGTATTGTATCCTTCTGTACCAGCGAATGAACCAGTTCGTAAGTATTCATACCAGAATTTGCAGGTATCCAATGCAAGCCATTATCAGTTGAATGATAAACGCCATTTTGAGTCCCGGCAAAAATATCCGTTGTAGTTGTCAGGAGTGAAAAAACCATTTTATTGCCTAAGCCTGTGTTCACCTCTTCCCAGTTTTCACCGTTATTCGTTGAAAGATAAACTCCGTTAAATTCAGTCCCGGCAAAAAGATTTGTGCCGCAAGAAGCAAATGAGTATATGTTTCCACCGTATGGACCTGATGGGCTCCATTGTGAAAAAAATAAAGTCGGGTTACCGATAAACAACAGCCAAAAGATTGAGTTTTGAATAAGTGTTTTCATGAACAAACTCCGGTATAATGTTGAATGATTGTATTTACAGTTATTTTATTTTATCCACGGCGACTCTAAACAGGGGATTTCGTATTTCGATATATCGTTAATTTGATGCTGTAAAAAAAGAAACGTTATTTCATAAAGCTAGTCTGTTGAATAGTAGTTGGTCTATAAGAATCTCTCATACCTGTTTTTTGAAAAATAATTCACTTGTATATGAAATGTTACTCGGTCTTATTTTATAGAAGTTTGTCTCATCACGATTTATATACCATCCCTATACTTTAATTTTGTAACAAAGGGAATATCTAAAATGAAGCATGATTTTTCATTGAATGCATATCTATTACTTTTGGTAATATTAATCCGAAAAGTTCGCTCTTAGTTTATCGAAGAGGTGTTCGGCATGACAGGCAACTGACTTGTTGCTTTATAGTAACCCA
>CAZEXO010000417.1:0-2340 GCA_964516545.1 uncultured Melioribacteraceae bacterium | reverse complement strand
AAATCTTCATCAAGTACTTTCAGCGACTCGGGATTTGGAACTGGTCCCATTTGCGGCGATTGTCTGAAGTACATTACGTTTGGATTATCATCGCTAAATGCCTGCCATTCAGGGACTCCCTTGCCATTTGGGTTTCCATACTTTGCGAAATTAGTCCAGTAGGTCGCCATCACTTCTGAAATATTAAAATCTGTTCTTGAAATTTGCGGATCATCCGGATTCAAATGTTTAAAAACATAGGCAACATCCTGGCCATGTGGAGAACCATATCCATACTTCGGTGAATCTTCAGGATAATCTGGATGCTGATCAAAATAGTAATAAAAAGCTTTTGATTTTCCCATTTTTGATTGAAGCCGCGCCCAACTCCATGTTTGCCATCCGAATGCCGCGTCACGAGCTAAATCTCGGGCAGATTTGGGAACCGAGTTTTCATCAACAGGATAAGCCTTAATCAACTCATCGGCAAATTTTCCATAACGTATCTTCACTCCTGCGATATAATCATCGGGAGTTTTTGGTGGGCTAAAACTTAATCCTTCGTCGGAATTGTAACCAACTAAAATCGGTAAGTCATTAAACTTACCTGCTTCATAAAGTTTATATTGATCATCGGGAATTACATAACCGTCAACAATTGGCCATGCCATACCTTTACCGAAACCGCCTTTTGGCAATTTATCGGCAGGAAGTTTTCTTAATTCTGTAATTGATGAGACACCTGCACTCTCAACAAATGCTTGTCCGTCGTGTTCTGCAACAGACAAAAGTTTCATATTTTCACCGGGATACGTTGTTGGACGCGAAGGTCCGAATGAACCGCCGCTTTGAGAGACAGCGCCATGAAATAATCCTTTGGCCAGCGGCGAAACGCATAACATGCTCACGGCTATTCCTCCCGCCGATTCACCAAAAATCGTAACCTTATTCGGATCACCTCCGAACGCGGAAATATTTTTCTGAATCCATTGAAGACCGGCAATCATATCCAGTAATCCGTAGTTACCGGAAACATGATTTGGATTTTCCGCACTCAATTCCGGGTGTGCTAAAAATCCAAGATGACCAACACGATAAGCAATGCTTACAAGCACAACCCCTTTCTCTGCAAGATTTTCCCCGCTGTAATTTGGTTCTGAAGTTGCCCCACCGTTGAACCCGCCGCCGTAAATCCATACAAGTACAGGAATTTTTTCGTTCTCGGATTTTGCCGGCGTCCAAACATTCAAATAAAGACAATCTTCACTTTTACCTTCAGGTGAACCCCATGCTTGTATCGGATCAGGACCGAATTTATCTGCCAACCGTACGCCTTCCCATTTTATCGGATGCTGCGGTGCCCGCCATCTAAGTTCACCAACCGGAGGCGCGGCAAAAGGAATTCCTCTATACACTGTCAATCCGTCTTCGTATTTTCCTTGCAAGAATCCTTCTTCAACTTTTACAGGCTCAGGTTTTGAAATTTCACAACCCAATAACGAAAGCATTTTTTCAGCGTAACGAAATCCGAGTTTTCTATAACCTTCCGGTTTGAAATGCAGATGATCAGGCTTTGATGCACATCCCTTCGAAGAAATAACATACGAATTTGGAAGAACATTCGGCAGCTTGGCAATTATTTGATTCATCACTCCGCATGCCCCGCCCTGATCTGAATTCACTGTTTCACCCGCAAGAAGAGGAACAGATTCGGCATTGAGATTTAAATCATTAATTAAATCGTTGTAAACTTTCTTTACTTTCGAAGTCCATGTACTGTCGTTTGTATTTGATTCTCCCTGATGTAAAAGAATGCCTTTGATAACCCCGTCTTTCTGAGCCAGTCTCGCCATTTCAACAAGATATTGGTATGGATTGCCGTTATATTCTTTGATAATATTAGTCATCCACCCCGGTGCGGCTGAAGCATAGGAATGGAAATTATCTTTATCGAACAATTCAATTTTGCATCCGGCTACTGAAACATTTACAACTCCCACTTTAATATTTTTCGGAAGGTTGGCAACCATTGTTCTTCCGAAATAATCAGCTGGAGAAATACCGCATGAAGGTCTGCATAATGGTGGAACAGCAGGATACCAGTTACCTTTTTTTCTTTTCATATCGGGAAAATCAACAGACGCCATCATCCGGAAGCGTTCGTCAATATTCAACTTATCCTGTTCTTCTATACCCGGAAAACCTTCGGAATTTGATTGACCGAAACAAAGGAATATATAAAAGTTCGGATCCTGCGCGTAAATTTTTACACTCGCTAAAAGAGCGCCGAACAACATTATTATTAAAAACTTATTTTTCATTTTTTTCTCTGATATTATTTTTGCTAATCCAGACTGATTC
>CAZEXO010000416.1:0-2361 GCA_964516545.1 uncultured Melioribacteraceae bacterium | reverse complement strand
TTAAATCGTTCTTGTGTTTTGTGATAAGTAAAAGTAACTTGTTTGGCGTGGGACATTCAGACAGTAAAAGCCCAGTGATATTTGGGTATTCGATAAATTAAAATATTCGTTGTAAGTAAAGCATTGCAGTGTTGGGCGGCGCTTTAGTTGCAACAACGTTATATTGCCGTAAGATTACCATAATATTTATTGTAAAATTCTATTTATATCTGTACATTGTATCTGTACAATAAGAAAGGTATGAAAAATGTCAATTAGTTTAACATACACACAAGCACGAGCTAATCTTGCACGACTATTGGATGAGGTTTCACACAATAAAGAAGTCGTCATTATTAACCGTAAAAATGCTGAGAATGTTGCCCTAGTTTCAGAAAGTGAATTATCCAGCATTCTTGAAACAGCACATCTATTACGCTCACCTAAAAATGCCCAGAGATTGCTAAAATCATTATTGAAGGTTCAAGAAGATGCAGAAATTCCTCAAACCGTTGAAGAACTGAAACGGGAATTCGGTCTTGAAAAATAAAATCACAAAGGAACGCTTAAGTATATTTCACTCAGAGTTTAGAGAAGACTTAGCGTATTGGGTGAAAATAGATCGTAAAGTCGCCTTGAGAATATTAGAAATTGTAGAGGCAATAATGCGAGATCCGTTTGATGGGATTGGAAAGCCAGAGCCACTCAGATATTTGGGTAGTGGAGTATGGTCAAGAAGAATTACTCAAGAGCATCGTATTGTCTATGTTGTAAGTGATAGCAAAATAGATTTTATCCAATGTAAATATCATTATTAAAGGCAATATAACCTCTATTAAAGGTACAATGTCAAGTAAAAAATAAGGTGCCCGCCCGATCCGTGAATTAACGGATCAGAAAGTGATTATTTTGGAGAGGAATCAGATAAAAAATATTCGGGATGAGAAGTTCATACGCAACAAGAGAAGCACAATTAAATAAATGCTTTACTTCCCTATTTGGGAAGATAGAAATTGTCAGGGCGACGTCTTCGTTGCTAAAGGAGTGATTATGAACACAATTGAATGGATAAGACATGCTGATCCTTCATTAGATTACCTGGTTGAAAGAGACTTATTTGGTAAAGATGATGACCAAAAACACAACAGGATTGGGGAAACAGGATGGTGCTCGGAATATTTAATGAATAGAAAATCTGATGGAAGCTGGGGGAACCGGTTTTACCAGCCCAAATGGATTTGTTCACATTACACGATTCTTGAATTACGTAATCTTGCATATCCCCCGAAAGATGAATTACTTCTGCAAGAAATAAACAGAATCGGATTTGAGGAAAAAGCTTCCGATGGCGGAATAAATCCTTCTGTTACAATGGACATAAGTGATACCTGTGTTACTGCAATGTACTTGAATTATGCAGTATATTACAAAGCTGATATAAAAATTATAGAAAGAATTGTTGATTATTTGCTTTGTCAACAAATGAATGATGGCGGATATAACTGCAATTTCAGTCAGATAGGCGCGGTACATAGTTCGCTACACACTACCATATGCGTCCTTGAAGCATTTCATACATATATATCATACGGTCATTCTTATAGAATTTCAGAAATCTATTTATCAAGACAAAATATTATTGAGTTTATCCTGAAACATAAGTTTTATAGGTCAAGTAGGACCAATGAAATAATAGATAAAAAGATGTTAATAATGACATACCCATTCCGATGGAAGTATACAATATTACGAGCATTAAATACTTTTGTTGATTGTAATGTACAATATGATAAACGAATGGATGAAGTGCTAGACATTATTGCTAATAAACGATCAAGGGATAACACCTGGAAAATCCAGTCAAATTATCCAGGACAAATATTTTTCAAGATGGAAGAATCAGGTAAACCCAGCAGAATTATAACATATCTGGCTTTGAAGATATTGAAAAAATATAGGGAATTTGACCTAACAAAACTGTCGAAAGAATAGAAGCGCAGAATAAATTGCGGGTATGAAACAATAAGGGAATTGATACTTCTACTTGTGGCTTCGATACTTCCCGCATTATGATAAAAAGATAGTAGCGGGAAACTCAGCCACCGAGATGTGAGATGATTTTTGAGAAATGTGGCTTCGATGCTTCGGCAAGCCATGCCTGCGACAGGTAAACTCAACCATCGGGATGAGAGAGGATTTTGAAACTTGTGGCTTCGGTACGTCCGGAAAAGCATCGGACACTCAGCCACCGAGATGAGAGAGGATTTTGAGAAAACTGTGGCTTCGATGCTTCGGCAAACCATGTCTGCGACAGGTAAACTCAACCACCGTGATGTGAGGGGATTTTGAGAAAACTGTGGCTTCGGTACGTCCGAAAAGCAT
>CAZEXO010000415.1:0-2365 GCA_964516545.1 uncultured Melioribacteraceae bacterium | reverse complement strand
TTTGCCAAAAATATACTTATCAGCATCATTGAAGAAAACATTATTATGAAGACAAATATATAAGAGAGCGTTCTTTCTTCAAAACTTTCATATAGGCCTGTTAAGTAATGCGTGGTAATTAGTCCGAAATATTGTAGAGCTATCAAAATTGTGTAGATAATAATTATGAATATGCCTACGGTGTATACAATATGACCCTGTAAAATAAGGCTGCCAATCACCATTTGAAAAATAAAAAACATATAAATCGGGGATTCGATAGTTCCTGTATAATAAACCAGAATCATCAACGCGGTTAAATCCAGAATCATCTGTAAAAGGGATAAGTGCATGTGGTTAAATTTCCCCGGAATGGCTTTTACAGAGTCTCTGTACTTGTGAATTAAGAGATTATAAAGTAGTATGGATGTTGCAGTGATAATGAAAGCATATTCTTGAGAAATCGACAATCTGAAATTAAATATGAATTCACCTGCAAGATAAAAAAGTATCAGTAACCCGACGAAATAATAGCGTAATTTTATGAACCAAAAATTTCTGTTCTTTATCGCAATCCAAAATTCATCATAGTGATATGCCCATTTGGGTACAAGTCGGATCATCGGATACTCAAAAATATTCCTGATTCTTTTTTATTCAAGTGCTTTAACAATATATGAACATTTTTTAGAAATTCAAATCGGATCGTGTGATGTAATAGTTGAGTAATGTGTTGATTATAAATCATATTCGACCCGATTTTAGCTGACAAAACAAGTCCTGTAATCTTTCATGAAACCATCTATAGCAGGTAAATTACTAGGCTGTAGATAACATACATAAGTATCAGACTTCCTATAAACAGCATGGTGTAATTCACAGCTAATTTTACTTTTCTCCTTCGAATTTCCTCCTTCGTCATAACAGCTGGTTTTTCCACAGGTATTTCTACTTTTGGTTCGGGAAGTGTTGGTTGAATAATTTCCTCAACCGGAGGTGTTTCTTTCGGAGTTTCTTTTTTCTCAACCTGAGGAATTCGTTGTTCGTATGGGTATGTTTTGCGACTCGACTGAGTAACTTCTGGAGCAGTGGCGGCAACTTGTATTTCTTCTACTTCAGTTCCTTCATGATAATATAGTTTCTTTACAACTTCACCGTCCATGTTATACTTTAGGGCTTCATTACTCAATTTACCCAGTTCATAATTCCATTTCTCTTTTATTGCACCGTTCTCATAATATAAAGTAGTTTCACCATCTTTGATCCCGTCTTTCAGCAATTCTTTTTTTCGCAGGTTTCCGTTCTTATGGAAAAATTTTGAAACTCCTTCTTTTTTCCCGTTCTGAAAATGGACTTCAGCTTTTAATTCACCTGTTTCATAATAGTATTTAGCCTTTCCGCTGGGTTTGTTTTCAGAATATTGAACTTCACTTAACTTTGCATTTCTTTTACTATATACCGTATGCGGCCCGTTTTTTATACCTTTGTTATAAGTTATTACTTCAAGAAGCTGTCCATCATTATCAAAAATTTTTTCAACCCAATTGATCTTCCCGTTTATAAAATATTTCAGACTCTGAACATTTCCATTTTCATAGTAGGTGAAAGATAAACCATTCTGTGCAGTCTCGGAATTGAGTTCGATTGTGTTTTTTACATTCCCTAAATTATCGTAATCGACTATTTTTTTGATCTGTCCTTTGATGTCATAGTGAACATGTTTAATCAGTGTTTCAGTAATCTTGATTCTTTCAAGCTTGATAACACCATTATCATGATATTCAATGTCGCTATTTGGGATTTCTTCATAATCCAGATTTTCGTCTATGTTTTCATTCTCAGCCATAGATTCCAAAAATGATTTGTTGTATATACTGCATCTCAAATATTGAGATAAATCCGAAAAATACTCTGGTATTCTCCGCTAAATTTTATACTAATAATCATGTAGTAATAATAGCGAGAAAATAATACAAATAAAAATCTTAAATGGAGAAGATTAAATCAAGCTTTCAATATATCACGAACAGAAAATTTTCCACATTTCAGTAACAATAAATATTTCTCGAAAATTTAATTTCTACGTTTGTTAACTGTATTTATTGTCAATAAAGGTTCAACCGAGAGGATAAAAAAATGCCCCAAAAAATCAGGGCATTTTAAAAGTATTCCAATTGAAATTAATCTATATATTTTCCACGCGGTGTATAATGAGTGTGCAACAATTTATGAGATAAATGACCGCATGGTCCATCAGTAAGAAATTTATCGTAAAGAGACGTTACGTTTTCATTCTCATGCGATTTACGAAGTGGCAAAGACATATCTTCATTATAAATTGCTTCAGCGCGTTTCTTACGTATTTCAGGAGTAGTCGGAATTGGTT
>CAZEXO010000414.1:0-2366 GCA_964516545.1 uncultured Melioribacteraceae bacterium | reverse complement strand
GGAGTTGGTTTCTGGAAACCCGGCGCAGGAATTATTCATCAGGTTATTCTTGAAAACTACGCATTCCCCGGCGGAATGATGATCGGTTCAGATTCGCATACGCCAAATGCCGGCGGACTCGGAATGATCGCTATCGGCGTGGGCGGCGCCGATGTTGTTGATGTTATGGCGGGCATGCCCTGGGAATTAAAATGGCCTAAACTTATCGGAATTAAATTAACCGGAAAACTCTCCGGCTGGACTTCTCCTAAAGACGTTATTCTCAAAGTTGCCGATATGCTTACAGTAAAAGGCGGTACCGGACATATAGTTGAATATTTCGGCGATGGAACAGAATCAATTAGCTGCACGGGTAAAGCAACTATCTGCAACATGGGTGCTGAAATCGGCGCTACAACTTCTATTTTTGCTTACGATAAAAAGATGGGCGATTATTTACGCATAACAAATCGTGCTGATGTTGCCCAACTTGCCGAAAAATATGCCGATCTGTTGAAAGCCGACAGCGAAGTTTATGCTAATCCTGAAAAATATTTCGACAAGGTTTTTGAAATTAATTTAAGCGAGCTTGAGCCTCATCTCAACGGACCTTTCACTCCCGATAAAGGTTGGCCCATCTCTAAAATGAAAGAAGCTGTAAAAAGTGAAGGATATCCTGATAACATAAGTGTTGCGCTTATCGGAAGCTGCACGAACTCAAGTTACGAAGATATTGATCGCACGGCAAACATAGCCAAACAGGCAATGGTAAAAGGACTGAAAGCTAAATCGCAATTTATTATCACACCCGGTTCGGAACAGGTTCGCGCGACAATTGAACGCGACGGACAATTAAAAACACTTACCGACTTCGGCGGAGTAGTTATGGCAAACGCATGCGGTCCATGCATTGGCATGTGGAAAAGAATGGATAATGAATCCGGCGAGAAAAATACCATCGTAATTTCATTCAATAGAAACTTTGCCAAACGTAATGACGGCAATCCGCAAACACTTGCTTTTGTCGCGAGTCCGGAAATTACAACGGCGCTGGCTATTTCAGGAAGTTTGTCCTTTAATCCCGCGACTGATGAATTGGTGAATGAAAAAGGTGAAAAAGTAAAACTCGATATTCCGTTTGGAGATGAATTGCCCTCCACAGGTTTTGTTGCAGATACCGAAGGATTCATCGAAGCGCCTGAAGACGGATCATCAATTAAAGTTCTCATTCCTGAAGGAAGCAAGCGTCTGCAATTGCTCGATAAATTCCAGCCATGGAATGGCGAAGATTATGTTGATATGCCGGTTCTTCTTAAAGCTAAGGGAAAATGTACAACCGATCATATTTCCATGGCAGGCGCGTGGTTACGCTTCCGCGGACACCTTGATAATCTTTCGGATAATCTTTTCCTCGGCGCAATAAATTATTATAACGACAAAGCCGGTAATGTAAAAAACCAATTAACAGGTGAATATCACGAACCTCATAAAGTTGCCCGTGATTACAAAGCTAAAGGAATTAATTGGGTGGTTGTCGGCGATGAAAATTACGGCGAAGGTTCCAGTCGCGAACATGCGGCTATGCAACCAAGATTCCTTGGAGGTAAAGCAATCATAACAAAAAGTTTCGCGCGTATTCATGAAACAAATCTCAAGAAACAGGGAATGCTGCCATTAACATTTTCTGAGCCTTCTGACTATGATAAAATTCTTGAAGATGATAAAATAAATCTTGTTGACTTAAGAAAACTTACACCCGGCAAACAGGTAAAATGCGTTATCAAACATGCTGATGGTTCCGAAGAAGTGATTATGCTGAATCATACTATGAATGACAATCAGATCGAATGGTTCAAAGCCGGCAGCGCTCTTAATTTGATTGCGCGGAATCAGTAGCAATTTATCTAAAGATGACATCTTTTTGAAAAGATGTCATCTTTTTTTTCCTCACCGAGTTTGCGAGCTTGATCTTAAAGTTAACCACGGGGGTAAAATAATATTCGCCGATAACCTTGCTAAACTTGATCAATATGCTCCAGACTATGAGAAATATTGGAAGACAAGATACGAAGCACCTGAGTCAGAAGCGGAAACCGGGAATTAATATCCCGGTGTTTTACACACTCCTAAATCCCCTGCACCGCAGCGCATAAATCTGAAGAGGGTACTTTTTTATTCGATTTATTCCTCTCAAGAGGAAACTTAAATTAAATTCCCCTCCTGGGAGGGGAACAAAAGGGGTGGGTATACTCGGCACCCACCCAAAAAATACTTCCTTACAAAGATATTTCATTCCAACTAATTCTTCATCTTTTCCATAATTATCTCAATTGCTTTTTCAAGCTGGGGATCTTTTCCTTCATGTCTGTCTTTCATTGTCTCTTTCA
>CAZEXO010000413.1:0-2392 GCA_964516545.1 uncultured Melioribacteraceae bacterium | reverse complement strand
TCATGTTGAATTTTTAAAATCATGTGCAGACCTGATCGCAGTTACGCTTAATACAGTTAAAATTAATGATAAGATCAGTCAGCTGAATGAAGCGCAACAAACATTGCAAACAATTATTGATAATCTTCCACGGGCTGACAGAGAAAACGGGAATTATCGATATAAAAAAATTATGATCGGTTACCTCGTAAAAATCCAGAAACAGATTTTCCATCTTCTGGATAGATTAAATTCCGATGATGCCGATGCGGAGTTGTTGATAATCGCGGAAAATTATATAAAGGAAAACCTGCATTTCGTAATCCGGGAATCATACCAAAATTATTCATTAGCTCTGAAAAAAAATTACCTAATTGAAATTTTGAATCGACCTATACGGGTATGCGGGATGATAAAAAATACAGGTGAACCCGGAGGCGGACCTTTCTGGATGAAAGATAAAAACGGTAATGTATCATTACAAATAGTTGAACAATCTCAAATAATTGGCGAACAAACTAATCTGCTTCAAAGATCAACTCATTTTAATCCCGTGGATATTGTTTGTGCAGTCAGGGATTTTCGGGGAATACCTTTTGATCTTTTCCGGTTCAGAGATGAAGATTCTTACATTATCAGTAAGAAAAATATTAATGGCGAGGAATTAAAGATTCTTGAATACCCGGGCTTATGGAACGGCAGTATGGCAAACTGGAATACTGTTTTTATTGAAATTCCGAATTCAATTTTCGCGCCTGTCAAAGAGGTGAATGATTTACTTAAGCCCGTTCATCAACCCTAAAGAAAAAATTTCTTTTGTTGAATTTCACCTCTGAAGATTTTATGTTAAGCCCACGTTGATTTTTTTTCATGAAATAATCTCTTAAGAATTTTATAAAAAGATCAGGAGCTGATTTTGGATTTTCCTCTTTTTCATCTCGATCTTCTCGGCGACCGATTACTTATCGCAATTATTGCTATTGTGCATGTAATCATCAATCATGCTTTGGCGGTAGGGTTTATTCCGATTGTCGTACTTATGGAATATCGCGGTTACAGAGAAAGTAAAAAAAGTATTCTCGAAGGGAAAAAATGGGATGAACTTGCCTATAAACTGATGTTTTTTGCTTTCATAATAACCACGTCCATAGGCGCTATGACAGGTGTTGGAATCTGGTTCAGCGCTGCTCTCGTCAGTCCTTCATCGATCGGGAGTCTAATCCGCGTGTTTTTTGGCGCGTGGTTTACCGAATGGATTATTTTCGTTCTCGAAGTTGTATTTATTATGTTTTACTTTTTATCCTGGAAAAAAGCAAACGACAATCCCAATACAAAACTGAATCATATAAAAGCGGGCGTAGCTCTGACAGTTTTTTCATGGCTTACAATGGCGATAATTGTTGGTATCCTGGGTTTTATGATGGACCCGGGAAACTGGTCGAACAACAAAACTCTCATTGATGGATTCACAAATCCAATATACATTCCCCAACTGTTTTTCAGAACTCCTATGGCATTTGTTATGGCTGGTTCTATTGTTCTTTTGCTATCTGTTCTCTATACAAAAAATGATCTCGAATTCAGGGGAAAAGTGCTGAAGAATGTTGCATTGTGGATGTTCCTGTGGACTCCGCATATTCTCGTTGCCGGGCTTTATTATTACTACAAAATACCCGAACTGATGATTGGAAATATTCCGGTTGCAATCGCAACTCAGAAATTTCAAAACTGGCATGAATCGATTATTTATTTTCTGGCTGCAACTATTATTTTATCCATGTTAATTGCTGTCTGGGCGGCGCTAAAACCCAAATCCATTTCAAAAACCGTCGCTCTCATCACTGTGTTAAGCACGATGCTGACCTTAGGAACGTTTGAGAGGATACGCGAATTTATTCGTAAACCATTCGTGATTGGCGATTATATGTATTCCAATCAGTTGCGGGTTGAAGATTATGAGAAATATAAATTCGATGGAATATTAAAACACGCTGTTTATACAAGTACACCTGAAATTACTACCGACAACAGACTTGAAGCAGGGGAAAATGTTTTCGGAATTGCCTGCAGCCGCTGCCATACAATCAGTGGAATAAATTCAGTTGTTACAAAATTTGAAAATATGTTTACGCCGAACGGTGGTGAATTGCCCAAAGATAAAATTCTTCAGTACATCCCGGTTATGCATTCCGGAAGATATTATATGCCCCCGTTCCCAGGTAATGAAAAAGAGATTGAGGTAATCACGGAGTATGTTTTGGCGATGCAGAAGAATCCCAAATCCTATCCCGGCGCTCAAAATAAGGGAGTGATTTTTTCACCACATCAATTAAATAACGGGGAGAATTAATGCTGTTATTCCAGACGCAGCCGATACCAAGGGATATTCCGTTACCGCTTCCACTTCCGGAAT
>CAZEXO010000412.1:0-2394 GCA_964516545.1 uncultured Melioribacteraceae bacterium | reverse complement strand
AGAATGGGCTCGGGAGCTTATGTATGCGGAGAAGAAACTGCACTCATTGAGTCTCTTGAAGGTAACAGAGGTGAAGCCCGCAATAAACCACCATTCCCGGTTAACACCGGATTTCTTGGACATCCAACATCTGTTAATAACGTTGAAACCCTGGCGGCAATTTCACATATAGTTGTTAAGGGTGGAAAATGGTATCAGAAATATGGTACGGATAAATCATCAGGATCAAAATTATTCTCCGTTTCAGGTGATTGTAAAAAACCCGGTGTTTATGAATTGCCCTGGGGAACAACAATTACCGATTTACTGAAACTTGTTGAAGCCGAGAATACTAAAGCAGTCCAGGTAGGCGGCGCGTCAGGTGTATGCCTTCCAAAATCACAATTCGACAGGAAATTATCTTACGAAGACGCGGCAACCGGCGGCTCGATAATGATTTTTAACGAGTCTCGCAATATGCTTCATATCCTGAAAAATTTTATGGAATTTTTTGTAGAGGAATCATGCGGTCAATGCACACCATGCCGTATTGGTAATGTTAAATTACTCGAAGGTGTTGAAATGATTGAGAGGGGAGATTATACTTTCTCATACATCAACAAATTGAAAGAACTCGGTCAAACAATGCAAATATCTTCAAAGTGCGGTTTGGGACAATCAAGCCCGAATTCGTTTATCTCAATTATAGAAAATTTCAAAGAAGAGATTTTTAATTACGGTAACGGAGGTACACATGTCAGATAAAGATTTAAGAGCCCCCGAAAGTCAGAAACCACTCGTGGTGGAAAAACCGGACGATACGAGTAAAATCGGCGGCATGGTCTCAATCGAATTAAACGAGAGAAAAGTATCGGTACCTCTTGGAACAACAATTCTTGAAGCTTGCAGAATGAACGGAATTCACATTCCAACTCTGTGTCATCATGACGATTTATGTGTAGCCGGAGTATGCCGTGTCTGCGTAGTTGAAGTTGAAGGTACGCGAACACTTCAGGCTAGCTGCGCTTATCCAATCACAAATCCGATAAAAATAAAAACCTCAACTCCTCAGGTAAGAAGAGCAAGAAAACATATAATTGATTTACTTATAAGTGAACACTATGGTGAATGCTATTCCTGTTTCAGAAATAACAATTGCGAATTACAGGCTCTGGCAAAAGAATACGGTGTTGATCATTATAATTTCGGTCATATCCAAAAACCACGCTATACAATTGATAGATCATCATATTCCGTGATACGTGATAGCGACAAATGTGTGCTTTGTAAGAGATGCGTAAGAACATGTATCGACTTACAGGAGGTAGGAGTTCTTGAAGCAATTGGTCGTGGCGACAAAACACATATCGACACCTTCATGGAAAAACCATTGCTTGATGTAATCTGTATTAATTGCGGTCAATGTATTAATCGTTGCCCAACAGGCGCATTAAGAGCAAATGATCCCCGTGATGAAATATGGGCAGCAATTGATGACCCGAATAAACACGTTGTGATGCAAACAGCACCGTCTCCTCGTTCGGCAATTGCCGAAGAATTCGGGATTGAAGCCGGACATTCAATGACTGGAGAAATGAATACAGCATTAAGAAGAATTGGCTTCGATAAAGTATTCGATACAAACTTCACGGCTGACCTCACAATCATGGAAGAAGGAACAGAGTTGATTATCAGACTTTTCAAAGCTCTTGTCGAAAAGAAAACTGATGTTGCTTTACCACAGTTTACTTCATGTTCACCGGGCTGGGTTAAATATCTGGAACACTTCTATCCTGATTATATCCCAAATCTTTCTTCAGCTAAATCACCGCAGCAAATGTTCGGCTCATTAATAAAAACTTTCTATGCAAAAGAAAATAACATCGATCCAAAAGATATCGTCTCAGTTGCTCTCATGCCATGTGCTGCTAAGAAGTTTGAGTGTAACAGACCTGAAATGTGGGATAGCGGTTACAAAGACGTTGACTATGGTCTGACTACTCGTGAATTAGCTCAGATGATAAAAGAAGCAGGTATTCATTTGCCAGAGATGCCTCAATCACACTTTGATGATCCTTTCGGCGACGCATCAGGTGCCGGATTGATTTTTGGTGCTACCGGTGGTGTGATGGAAGCCGCGATAAGAACTGTTGTTGAATTAGTGACAGGTAAAAAGGCTGAAGATCTCTTTGCTAATGCAAACGTGATGCCTGTTCGTGGATTCGAAGGAATAAAATATGCCGAACTTCCTATTCCTGAAGTTGGACCAGTACCGGAAATTCTGAAAAAGTTAGTGCCTAACTGGGATTGGCTCAAAGGTGCTACACTCAAAGTTGCCGTTTGCCATGGTACTGCGAACGCTAAAAAGGTGATGGAAGATATTAAGGCAGGTGGAAAATTCAGTGAATGTCACTT
>CAZEXO010000411.1:1327-2400 GCA_964516545.1 uncultured Melioribacteraceae bacterium | reverse complement strand
AATTAAGAACACTTTTCTGGTCGTCTTTCACGTTCAGTTTTACGAACTGTGTGCTTTTTTGCTCAGTGTAACTGATAGTAAACAGTCCGGTTTCTTTATTGAAAGTAAAGGCTATCCAAAACCCCAATTTTGTCAACTCCGATATTTTAGTGAAAATCTCTTCCATGTTATGAGTTTTTAAGTGGAATTTCCTTAAGTCTTTCATTCATGAAATTCGAGAACGCAATGAATAGAATAAATTCAAACGGGAGTCTCATTCTAGGTCCCATTGTCCATGTAAATACCGTTTCTCCGACAAAATAACCAATCCAAATAATATTAAACCAATCACGGGTTTTGATGATGTGTGTGGATGTTATCAGATAAAATACTGCATAAATACTATAAAAAATACCATTAATGAGCAATACCCAATCGCTGCCTTTCAGGTAATTTAAGTCTCGTTTGTAATATCCTATTGTCTCAAAGAACATATTCCAGTGAGGCGGGAATAAATGGCTGGCCAGTGATTTATACATATAGATGATTTTATTCGGTGCAGCTTTAAACAGGATCCAGTTATAATCAAAAGAATGACTATAGATAAATAATCCCTGATCGTACAAGTTTTTAAGCGGCATGATCTGAGTAAATATCAGTGTGAAAATAAATGATACGATTACCCCTCGCCAATTCCTGAAAACTAACCATACCAAAATAGGCTCAGGAAGAAAAAACATATACATCGAAGGACGCATGATTGTCGCAAGAAATATAAATACCAAGTGAATTAATAAATCTCTTTTATAAAGCAGAAAATAATAAGCTGCAACCAATAAAAATGAGCATAACAGGTCAGTCATCATATATGGAATGTAAACATAATACGCCCCAAAGATGATCATCATGAGTACGGGAATAATGCTTTTGGCCATTCGATAGGTGAGATAGAATATTCCGATGCATGACAATGCCTGAATGAACTTAAGTATTAAATACTGATTACCAAACCTTGCAGCTATGTTAAGCATTAGAGGGTAGAGGATCGGTTTGTAAAAACTGTTATGTAAGTTCTCTGCTGAAATTTTGTATAG
>CAZEXO010000411.1:0-1317 GCA_964516545.1 uncultured Melioribacteraceae bacterium | reverse complement strand
AATTCGGAAGGATGAAATACATTGCTATGCAAAAGACAATGATGAAGGCGATTTTTAGTTTCATTGGTTAACTATTTAGATGGTTGTATATTCTTTTTCTGTAATTTTTTGCCCATTGATCAGCGAATTGTTTCACTTCGTCATCGGTTTTTAAATCAATAACCGTAGCTGAATTTTCCCGAATGTACTTCTTTAACTCCAAGTTTACTCTCTTCCTGGTTTCTGTGCTTTCGTATAGAAAACAGGATAGAATTTTATCTATGATGTGTTTTAATTTCATATCTCAGTTAGTTTTCAAAAATGTCAAAATTATTACTTTTGTTTCCATACCTGATAGTTACCTTCACATGAGTTGCACGTAGCCACCAGAAATAAAGCCCTGATTCAAACTCGAACCTGGTCATGAGCGCATGGGGTGTTATTTGGATGAATTGAGGGTACATTATCTCGTCCACTTTTTAATTAGTTCTACAAATTTTATAATGCCAAGCGCAAAAATAAATATGTAAAAGGCTATCAATAGCCAGATTAGGAGTGTTATCATTTTCTGCGGCTTTTACCTTTTAATTCGATGATGTTGAACATTTCAACCATACGATCAGCTGTATGATGCGAATACTTTTCCTGAAGAGTTTCCAGTTTAAAATTACTTGTTGCAAATGTCCATGACCCGGTATCATATCGCATTGCAATAAGTTCGGTTATTGGCCTGATATCGGTTCCCCATGATTTAATTGATTCCTCTTCTTTTCCTAAATCATCGATAAAAAGCGGTTTGGTTATATATTCATCAAACTTTCCATTGGCCCGGATTTCCGATGCAAGTTTCATGCTGTGAACCTGAGTTATGATTTTACTGCATAGTAATTCAATCAGCTTACAAATAGTCAGCAGCATAATTGTTTTTCCTGATCCGATTGAACCAATAAGCAAAATTCCTTTGTTGATATCAATCTTTTCACTGTTACCAACCAAGTACCAGTAAAGCAGGTTCAAAACTTCTTTGTTATCATCATCAATCTCGAATTTTATATCGGGCCGGTTCCGGCGGATGAATATCTTTTCGGCTTCGGTTATGAATAATACCTGGAAATCCTTTGCTGAAACATTCGCAAAAGTCCTGCGAGGTTTCCATGTTGTTTTCATTTCCTTCAGCTCATTAACTGAAGTCTCTATGATTCTGTCAATCGAAGTCACTGTCTTTACGTTTTGGTTGTCCATTGTGTTGTGATTTTAACTGATAAATATCCTGCCAGTTGTTTAAAATTGATTGTTCAAGAATTGATGGTGCAGGGTCGCATAGAATTTTTTGAAGTT
>CAZEXO010000410.1:0-2401 GCA_964516545.1 uncultured Melioribacteraceae bacterium | reverse complement strand
GTGGAAATTCAATTCGGTGATTACATCTGGCCGGCTTTCATGCAGATGCGCGATGAGTGGGTGATGTATCGTTATCGTTCAAATAATATTTTTAGTGCACCAATGGTTGTTCGGGTTGCGGTTGGCGGTTACATTCACGGGGGATTATATCATAGTCAGAACATCGAAGGTTTTTTTGCGCACATGCCTGGTTTACTTATCGCTTACCCTTCAAACGCAGCAGATGCAAAGGGACTTTTAAAAACAGCGATGCGTATGGATGATCCGGTTTTATTTCTTGAACATAAAGGTCTGTACCGTCAGAGTTATGCAACATCACCTGAACCGGATGAGAATTATTTTCTTCCTTTCGGTAAGGCAAAAGTTATTCGCGAAGGAAATGACTTGTCGGTAATTACTTACGGCGCTTTGGTGCATGAGTGTAACTTCGCCATAAAAAAACTTGAAGATGAAGGATACTCGATTGAGTTAATAGATATACGCACGATTGCACCCCTTGATATCGAAACAATTTTATCGTCCGTTAAAAAAACAGGTAAAGCTGTGGTGGCTCATGAAGACACAATGACGGCGGGTTTCGGGGCTGAAATAGCAGCTCAGATTTCTGACAAAGCTTTTGAATATCTCGACGGTCCGGTGAAAAGGATTGCAGCGGTTGATACTCCTATCGCGTATCACCCGGTTTTGGAACGTGAAATATTACCGACACGCGAAAAAATCTATTCACAGTTAAAAGAACTTCTTGATTATTAAATGAAGGAAGAAGTATGAAGATTGACATTGTTATGCCGAAAATGGGCGAGTCTGTTATGGAAGGCACTATCATTAAATGGCATAAAAAAATCGGTGACAAAATTGAGCGCGATGAAATCATTTTTGAAATCGCTACTGATAAAGTTGATACCGAAGTTCCTTCACCCTCTGAAGGATTTCTTGCTGAAATTCTTGTCCATGAAAATGAAACCGTTGAAGTTGACACAGTTGTTGCAAGAATCAGTACGGAAAAATCATTCGTTCCTGCCGTGGATAGTAAAATTGATAAAAAAGTTGAGTCGAAGAGTGAGCCCCAAAAATCAAGTGTTCCGGAATTCAATAAAAGTGTTCAACAGAAAAAAAATGATCCCGAAGAAAATAAATTTTATTCTCCTTTAGTGATGAACATTGCTCAAAAAGAAAATGTGGGATTCGATGAACTTGAGAAAATTCAGGGAACAGGTCTTAGCGGAAGGGTAACAAAAAAAGATATTCTTAATTATCTGGAAATACGGGTAAAAACTCCTTTGCAAGAAGCTGGACAAAAATCTCAAGTTATTGACAAAGCAGGTACGGAAATTATTCCCATGGATAATATCCGCCAGCGGATTATGGAACACATGATTAAAAGCCGCGATACATCGGTTCATGTTACGGCTATGACGGAAGTGGATATGACTCTCATTCATAATTTTTTAGAAGTACACAAGGAAAAATATCTCAAGTCAGAGGGCATAAAATTAACTTATCTTGCTTTTATTGCCAGAGCCGTGATAAAGGGTCTTCGTGAATTTCCTTTAATGAATGCTTCTCTTGAGGGAAAAAATATCATTCAAAAAAAACACATTAATCTCGGAATAGCTGTTGCCGTTGAACCAAACGGGTTAATTGTTCCGAACATAAAAAACGCCGACGAGATGAGTACGAAAGGATTATCAAAGGCTATTGCCGATTTAAGCAGCAGAGCTAGAAATAAAAAACTTTCTCCCGATGATGTAGTTGACGGAACATTCAGCATTACTAACTATGGCGTATTCGGCTCGCTTTTCGGAACCCCGATAATCAATCAACCGGAAGTTGGGATTCTTGGAGTGGGGGCAGTTCAGAAAAAACCGGTTGTAATTACTCTTGACGGGCAGGATTCTATCGCCATCAAACCGATGATGTATTTATCCTTAAGCCACGATCATAGATTAATCGACGGAATGCTCGGAGGAAAATTCTTACAGTATGTTAAAAATTATCTTGAGAGTTTTGATACGAGTAAAATCTGAGTACGATAGACAGAGCGGATAAAAACACTTAATTAATTTTATTTATATTTTCCCTCGGCAATTATTGAATTTATGGAGAAAGAGAAGTGCAAAGAGAATACTTAAATAAACATCAAAAAGAATATAAAGCTGAAGTAGAACAGACTGAAAAAAATCTTGGCAAACGTCCTGACTGGTTAAAGATAAAATTACCCACCGGACAAAATTATAAAGATGTTCATGCACTGATGCGCAGCGCCAAACTCAACACAGTATGTGAAGAAGCTAAATGTCCGAATTTAGCCGAATGCTGGAGCCGCCGCACAGCAACATTTATGATACTTGGCGATACATGCACCCGTTCCTGTGGTTTTTGCAACGTTAAAGTAGGAATA
>CAZEXO010000409.1:1921-2402 GCA_964516545.1 uncultured Melioribacteraceae bacterium | reverse complement strand
TAACGCACCTGAAGAAAGAGAACGTGGTATCACAATCGCAACCGCTCACGTTGAATATTCAACTGAAAACAGACACTATGCTCACGTTGACTGTCCTGGTCACGCTGACTACGTTAAAAATATGATTACCGGTGCTGCTCAGATGGATGGTGCTATCCTTGTTGTCGCTGCTACAGATGGTCCTATGCCACAAACTCGTGAACACATCCTTTTAGCTCGTCAGGTTGGTGTACCAAGAATTGTTGTTTTCATGAATAAAGTTGATTTAGTTGATGATCAGGAATTGATTGATCTGGTTGAAATGGAATTAAGAGAATTATTTACTGAATACGAATTCCCTGGCGATGAAATTCCGATTGTAAAAGGCTCAGCTCTTAAAGCTCTTGAAGCAGGTACAAGCGATGCTGATCCTGCAGATCCAAGATATAGCTGTATTTGGGAACTTATGGCCTCTGTTGACAGCTATATTCCGATTCCACAG
>CAZEXO010000409.1:0-1904 GCA_964516545.1 uncultured Melioribacteraceae bacterium | reverse complement strand
TGTTCTCAATAACTGGTCGTGGAACTGTAGCTACCGGTAGAGTTGAAAGAGGTCAGATAAAAATTCAGGAAGAAGTTGAACTTATCGGTTTAGGACTTCATAAAAAATCAGTTGTTACAGGCGTTGAAATGTTTCGTAAAGAATTAGATTCAGCTATGGCTGGTGATAATGCCGGTATTCTTTTAAGAGGTGTTGATAAGAAAGAAATTGAACGTGGAATGGTGCTTGCCAAACCCGGCTCTATTACTCCTCATAAAGTATTTGAAGGTGAAGTTTACATTCTCGGAAAAGATGAAGGTGGACGTCATACTCCATTCTTTAACGGTTACAGACCTCAGTTCTATTTCCGTACAACAGACGTAACAGGTGTTGCTACTTTACCGGAAGGTACTGAAATGGTAATGCCTGGCGATAAAGTAAATCTGAAAGTAGAATTAATTTCAGAAATCGCTATGGAAGAAGGTCTCCGTTTTGCTATCCGTGAAGGCGGCAGAACAGTTGGTGCCGGTTTAGTAACAAAGATATTTTCATAAGAATTAATATGAGGGGAAAACTAATTTTCCCCTCCTTTTTTATTTAGATTAAGGAGTGAGTCAATTGCCTGGTCAGAAGATTAGAATTAAATTAAAATCGTACGATCATATTTTAATCGATAAGTCGACTGAAAAGATTATTAAAACTGTAAAAACAACTGGCGCGGTGGTTTCAGGTCCTATTCCTCTGCCGACCAAAAGATCAGTTTTTACAGTATTGCGCTCGCCTCACGTTGATAAAAAATCAAGAGAGCAGTTTGAAATCAGAGCGCACAAAAGAATAATTGACATTCATAATTCAAATAACAAAACCGTCGATTCGTTAAGTAAATTAGAAATTCCGGCGGGTGTTGACATTGAGATTAAGTTATAAGGATTGAAGTTATGCCTGGATTGTTAGGAAAAAAACTGGGAATGACGAGTATTTTTACTGAAGATGGTACAAACATTCCTGTTACTGTTGTTGAAGCTGGTCCTTGCGGTGTTTATGCTGTTCGCACAAAAGACAAAGACGGCTATCAGGGTGTTCAGTTAGGTTTCGGTATAAAGAAAGAGAAAAAAGTAAACAAGCCTCAGTTGGATTACTATAAAAAGAATAATCTTGAGCCGGCAGCTTTCTTAAAAGAATTCAGAAATTTTATTAACTCTGAATTTAAAATTGGTGATAAATTAACAGTTGAAGGCGTGTTTGCTGAAGGCGATAAAGTAAATGTTACCGGGAAAAGTATTGGTAAAGGTTTTCAGGGAGTTGTAAGACGCCATGGTTTCAGCGGCGTTGGCGGAAGAACACATGGTCAGCATAATCGTGAAAGAGCTCCCGGATCAATTGGCTCAAGTTCATATCCTTCAAGAGTTTTTAAAGGTATGAAAATGGCCGGTCAAAAAGGGAATGAGACTAATACGATAAAAAACCTGAAAGTTGTAAAAATTATTCCTGATAAAAATATAATACTGATTAAAGGTGCTGTACCCGGTAAAATTAATTCAATTATTGAAATAAATAAGTAATCGGTTGAAACATGAAATTAGATGTGTATAAAATAGACGGTACAAAATCGGGCGAACAGATCGAGTTGGCAGAAGAAATATTCGGTATTGAACCGAATGATCATGTTATTTACCTTGCTGTGAAAGCTCATTTAGCTAATAAAAGACAAGGTACTCATAAATCTAAAGAACGCTCGGAAGTTAGCGGCGGTGGTAAAAAACCTTGGCGCCAAAAAGGAAGAGGCGGTGCGAGAGCCGGTTCATCACGCTCACCACTTTGGGTTGGCGGTGGAACTATTTTCGGACCGCGACCTCGTAACTACAGACAGAAATTAAACAGAAAAGTCGTTCGTCTTGCCCGAAAATCAGCGCTTTCTTATAAAG
>CAZEXO010000408.1:0-2413 GCA_964516545.1 uncultured Melioribacteraceae bacterium | reverse complement strand
AACACCTAATGTATTAGGATCAGTTTTGCCAACAACATATTTTGATGCAATTAAATTATCCCCATCTTTCATTGCCCAAACATAATTCCCGCTTGTCTTGTCTTTTATAATTGTATAACCGTCCTTATCATGAAGCCAATGATGGTATTCATCTCCGGTAACGAAACAATTAATTGTTTGCCCGTCAGGTTGCGTTATTTTTGTCGGCATATTTTTGACAGCAGAAGCAAATATTACTGATAATGATAACATAGTTATTATCACAATTAATATCGGTTTTCCCATAAAATCCTCAAAGTGTTTAATAAGTTGCTGAAATAACGATTTTCTAAAAGCAAAGGAGTTTATTAAAATTCCATCTTTTTTATTATTATGAAACCCACCTATTCACATTTGTTAATGTACAGAGCTGACGAAGACATTCTACCTTTAATAGAGGTTATATGGCTTTATTATTCAGTGAACATGAATTCATTTTAACAGCTGGCATAAACCGGAATAATATCTTATTTCTGAATCATTCCAGTGTTTAAAGTCAAATAATCCTTCGGATTCTTTACACTCATTCTAAATTCTATTAGCCATGTGACGTTGCCGATAAGCGGCGCCCCAGAATTTATGCTGAGCTTGTCGAAGCACAGGAATGCCGTTTTGAAAACGGCGTCCGTGTTGATTTGCTTGTAATACCCGTCACTGTATATTCTTTAAATAATTTAACAATTCTGGAGCTATATCTTTTACAAAATTCACTTGTTCTTCTGTAACTTCACGAGCGTGAATAGCTGGAGAACAAATAGCATATACTTTGCGAATCATATCTGCTATTTTTCTATTTATTACTTCAAAATTGAGTAAATGACTTATCATTTTTTGAACAGGAATAAAACGCCTGTCTTCAATATCAATTTGGTTTGTGTCTAAAATCCGAGTTAATTCTTTTTCAATTGAGAAACGAACATTAAATAAATATTGAATGTTATCCGAAATATCAAAAGAAATATCTTGTTGTGTCACTCTAGATATACCCTCCGTACGAAGTGTTTCAGTCAAAATATTTCTAAACGAATTCTCAAGTTCAGGTAGTTTTGAATCTGGTGGAATAAACGGTTGTTGACCAAAATAGAAATTATGATATGATTGATTTTGCAAATCGATTTTATTATGAATATCAGTCCTTAGAATATTAAACTGACTTGAAAACTCCTTTTTGAGTTCTTCGACTTCTTTTTTCAATTTGATGCCAAAAAATTCTACTTCTTGAAAAAGTGGAATTAATAATAATGCCATCAATATTAGGAATAGAAACATATCAAATGGTTGCGCATTACCACTTTGTATTGAATTAACTCTTGGCAACAAAAAACTAATTAATAGAATAATGAGTATAAGCCACCAAACGAACTTGAGCCAAGTTTTAGGCTTAATTTTACTTATTGGTTCGAATATATTCATATTATTCTCATTTAGGGCATAACATATAATTAAACAACTGCGATCCGTATTTTCATATATGCGATCTGAACTGTTTTTATAACTACTTCCAAAACAACCGCGGGAATAATATAACAAATTAATTTTCCTGTTTCATTCCTTCGTTTTTCCTTTGTGTTCTTTGTGCCTCCTTGGCGTTCTTTGCGGTTAAAGCTTTTAAAAGCAAAACCGCAGAGGTCGCAAGGTTACTCCAAAAGAAAACAGTCTAAGCGCAGAGAGCGCAAAGAAAAAATTTGAAATTAATATTACAAATTAATCTCCAATGCGAATCGGTGTGTTTATCGTTGACCTTTTAGATGTTGAGAATATAGACTTTTAGAGGCAAGACAGGAGGAAAATTACATAAAGAGAAGTATGAATTCTATAAAAAGGCTCAAAATAAACCAAATACTAACTTTTTCGATTGCGATAGCCCATGATTTTACTCCGAACCATCACCTATCGAATGCGATGACTCATGAATTTAATCCGAAACAGCCCCCGTCGCATGCGACAACCCATCCCGCGCTTTTCCGGGAACCTCTGACGCACATTCCAGACCAGCCCGCACGTTTCCGGGATAGTTCTTTTTTTCTCGTAAAGGTCGAACGTACGCAAAGAAAATTTTTTTTGTTGATTTATATTATTCCGTTTCCCTGCTGTTGTTTCTTCTTTTAAAACATGCATTCCTTCATTTTGAAAAGACATTATTTTATTGGCGGTTGGTTTTACAAAACATTCATGCAGGCAAGTTGTTTATTCAATAGAGGCTGCATGAATAACAGCCTCTATTAAATTGATATTACAATTACAACATTTGTCGTTACTTCATCAGGATCATCTTCTTCACAAGATTTATGTTTTCTCCCGTTAACCGGTAAATATACAATCCGCTGGCTAAGTATTTCCCTGAAAATATTTTTTCGTAATATCCCGCTTCCTG
>CAZEXO010000407.1:0-2421 GCA_964516545.1 uncultured Melioribacteraceae bacterium | reverse complement strand
TGCCTGAATTTTCTGTACAAGAAGAGTTACAACATTTTCTTCCTGAATACGGGATTCTTCTTCGGCTTCGGCGAGTAATTTTCTAAATAAATCATCCGGGTCTCGTGCAATTCTTTCGAGAAGTTTAGCTGTGTTTACTTCCATAACGAGATACATACCACCCTGAAGATCAAGTCCAAGTTTAACTCTTTTTTCTCTCGCTTCTCTCATTGCAGGATTTGCGGTTCTTATACTATCTTCTTTTTGTCTCAATATCTGGTTAACTTTTGTCGACGAAAGTGTAGGTTGATTTTGCTTAATGCTATCTTGAATAATCGACAAAGTATTTTGGATGTTCTTATTGTTTTGTGAATCAGAAAATGTTGGATAAAGCAGATAAATGCTCAGTCCTAATCCAACAAGAATCAGTAAAATTCGAAATCTGAACTCTTTCATTATGCCTTCTATTAAGTTTGTTTACAAAAAATTCCGGTAAAATTAGAAAAATAAATATAGATAGAGCAGTTCTAAAAGTCAATCAAACACAAACTCAAAATATATCCACAAGTGCTTGTAATTAAACAAGTTACCTTAGTGTCAGAACTACTCGGATATAAAAAAACCCCGCGTACGGGGCTGAAAACAAAATATTCTACTCTCTGACAACCCAGGTTTTTACTGCAGCTGTTATTTTAGGATGAAGTTTAACCTGTACGGTATAAATTCCGAGAGCTTTAATCGGCTCTGTGATCTCGATTTTTCTTTTATCGATATCATAATTTTTTTCTTTCAGAGAATCGGCAATCATCTGTGTTGTTACCGAACCAAAGATTTTATCTTCTTCACCGACTTTAACGGGAATTGTGATCGACACTTTTTCTAATTCAGCTGCTAAACTTTGAGCGTTCTCAAGGTTCTTGGCCTCTTTTTTCGACATTTGTCTTTTTTCTTCCTCGAGTGCTCTGATATTACCTTCACTAGCCTGGAATGCAACTCCACGTGGAATTAGAAAATTGAGGGCAAAGCCATCTTTCACATCAACTATATTGCCAACTTCACCAAGTTGATCGTAGTTTTTTCTTAATATAACTTTCATATTGACTCTCCTCCTTACTTAACTGCTTCTGAAATAAAAGGCATAATAGCTATTTGTCTTGCTCTCTTTATTGCGCGTACAAGTTCTCTGTGTTGTTTTGCGCTAAGTCCCGTAATTCTTCTCGGGATAATTTTGCCCTGATCGGTTACAAATTTCTGTAATTTTTTACTGTCTTTGTAATCAATATATTCATCAATTACTCTTCTAACTTTCTTTTTCATTTTTTCCTCTTAATTTTTATCATTCATTAAATCCGATTCTTCATCGGTCAAGAATTTATCAAACGAATTATCTTCAAAACTGGAATCATCATCTTCTTCAGCGAGATCCACACCATCGTCGTTCTTGCTGAACTTATTTAAGAATTGTATTCTCTTAGCTTTGATTTCAACAATAGTCCGATTTCTTCCGTCTTCTGTTTTGAATGTTCTGCTCTGTAGTTCACCATCAACCAAAACTGCGCTACCTTTTCTTAATCTGTCTTTGCAGCTATCAGCTAATTTATTCCAGGCAACAACTCCAACATAACACACATCTTCCTGCCATTGGTTACTGCTGTCTTTATATCTTCTGTTGGCAGCAATATGAAAGTTCACAACAGGCGTACCATTCGACGTTTGTCTGAAAATTGGATCTTTAGTTAGATTACCTGCTACAACTACATGATTTAATTCCGGCATTTTCAATTCAGCCATTACGTACCTCCATACTGATACTAATTATAAATTAAGCTTCGCTAACCTGGTCTTCATTTACTATTGATTTTGGTTCTTCTTCAACTTGAGCTGTAACCTCAGGAGTAATTACGGCTTCCTGAGCGGCTTTCTCTTTTTGTAACGCTAAATCTTCCAGAGCTTTGGCATCCAATGCAACTGTTAAATAACGAATGATATTTTCATCCAGACGGTACATACGCTCTAGTCCGGAAATTACAGATGTTTCTGCAATAAACCGGAAGATAACATAGTAACCGCTTTTTGATTTTTGAATCGGGTATGCTAATCTCTTCCGACCCCATCTCTCGGTCTCAGTGATTTCCGATTCTTTGTTTTTTAGATATTCTTCAATTTTTGAAATAATTGAATTGATTTGTTCATCTTCGAGTGCAGCATTGATAATGACCACACTCTCATAGTGGTTTTGTTTCATAGGACCTCCCTTTGGTCTTTTGGCCTGTCACCTCAAATGACAAGCAGGGTTCATAAATTAACCACAAAATATAACACTATTTACCAAGCGGTGCAATAACTAACGATGTAACTAAAATTAATTTTATTGAAATATTTAGTGGGGCTCAGAGGATTTTTAGGTGGCAAAAGAAGGGTTAAGTTTGTATGATAGGAAGA
>CAZEXO010000406.1:0-2433 GCA_964516545.1 uncultured Melioribacteraceae bacterium | reverse complement strand
TAACCAGCTTCAATATCCGCGGTGACAGGCAGATCAATTCGCCCTACAATTTTTTCGATGAGTATAAGATTTTCGTCAAGCGTAATTTTCTGCCCGTCAGGTAATCCTTGTGAATTCGCTATTCCCGCGCTGGTAGTACCAATTACTTTGAATCCTTCCAGTTCGAAAATTTTTGCGCTCATAAAATCCCATGCATTCGGAACAAGAAGAACTTCACCTGAATGGTGTAGTTCAAAAAAATTTTTTGCTTTCAAACGTTGATTTTCCGGGAACATAATTATCCTTAAAATAAATTAATAAAATTATAGAATGCGCCGAATACTATTGCGCCGAATATCGGTATTGACAAATATATCACGAATACTTTTTTATTAGTAATCCCCCAAACAGCGGCCATTGCTGGCAATGTTGTGATCGGTCCTGCAATTAGGAATGCAAGGGCAGCGCCTCCGCTCATTCCTTGTTCCATCAAACTTCCGATCATCGGCATAGCCGCTAAATTACTTGTATAAAATGGAATTCCTATCAGTGTTGCCAATAAAACAGAAAACGGATTTTCATTTCCAACTAAACTTAACACATAATTTTCGGGAATATACAATGTGATAATCGCTTTTATAAAAAAGGCAAGCGCCATAAATTTTAAGACGAGCAGCGAGGCTGTCCATGTTTCAGAAAGAATTTTTCGAACCCATGTTTTCTGCTCTTTTACAGTACCGCAGCCACACGAAGATTTTTTTACCGTGTGGAAAATACCGGATTCGGAAATCTTAAGATTTTTATGTTCCTCCATTTCATTACTTACTGAATTAGTGCATCCGCAGTTATTCGCATTAGAACTTTTCAACAGCCTGAAATCTTCTAAACTATTCGCGTTTGCCGGGCAATACGTTAACCATATTTCTGATTTTAGCTTATTTTTTATCTCAGTAAGAATTTTTACTTGTCTTCGCCCAAAACTAACCAGATAATTTTTTGTCTTCTCAATAAAACCTTTCTGTTCTGTGGATAAATAGTTTTCACCAAACCAGTTTATTTTTACCAGATAATGTGTTAAAAAGCCCGCTCCAAGACTGAGAAACAATGTTGCGCCCAAATGCCAAAGAGCAAGATTCCAGCCAAGTGTTGCAACACTCAGGAAAAATATTTCCGGGTCCATCGAAGGTGATGCGATCCAGAATGACATAATAGGAGCCAGCGGAACTCCGCCGAAAAGCATAGAGGCGATGATGGGAATTACACCGCAGGAACAAAAAGGACTGAATGCACCGATGAGCGTTGCGAGCAGAATTGAGACCACCGGATTTTTATGAATTACTCTATTAACATGTTTTGCCGCCCCAGAAAGATGAATGGCGACCGATAATGGAATGGTGATTATCAAATAAGGCCAAAGGTTAATAATACTATTAAAAATTATCTCAAGGATTGAAAGTAAGTCACTCATGATTTCTCCGTTACAAAAAATTATTGAATTTACTAATGGAGACGAGTGAAAAAAAATCGAGGACGCAAAATTATTTTTTTGCGGATTTACATTTACGGCATTCAATCGGATGGTAGTCAATTAGTGTTCCGTATTTATCGAACTCATAATGACAGCATTTCATCAGTTCGTCGCGTAATAATTGCCTGCCACGCTGAATTCTTGATTTTGTACCGGAAATCGACAAACCAATTTTTTCTGCAACTTCTTTTTGAGCAAGTCCGTAACATTCATTTAAACAAAGAGGTTCGGCATATTTTGGCGGAAGTTCATCGATCATTTTTTTTATTGAAGCAGCAAGCCGGTCGGCGGGATTATCCTCTTTGTATTCCTCAAAAAAATCCACATGCGGAAATTCGCCTGAAATTATTTTTCTTTGACGTGAAAAATCAATAATTGTGTTTCTTGTTATCTGATAAATCCAAGCGCGGATTTTCGTTTCATCATTCAGCGAATCAATATTCCTGTGAATCTTGATAAATACTTCCTGCAGAATATCATCAGCGTCGAATGAATCTTTAATCTGCTTGCGAATGAACCATTTCAGTTCTTCAGCAAAATTATCCCAGATATGATTAATATTTTTCATAATTAAATAAGCGGGCGAACCCGCTTTTAAAAATTTATAACATTTCTTTTTTTCGCATTATATAGAACATATAACCATAGTAATCGTGGTATTTTTTGAAAATATCAATTTCCAACTGAACTTCATCCAGGTCATTAAGCTTCTCAACATTGTCTGCATACTTTTGACGAAGTCTGTCAATATTCTTTTGGAGCGGTAGATAATAATAACCCCACCAGACATCCGAAGGAAGTGAAAAAGATTCAACCAGCTCATACCCGCATTCATCGATTATTCTTTTCTGGTCATCGGGCATCAGCATATCGGGCACTTCTTTATCCCAGAATTCCTGACATTCCTTAGGCCGGCGTTCTTCAAA
>CAZEXO010000405.1:1190-2465 GCA_964516545.1 uncultured Melioribacteraceae bacterium | reverse complement strand
AACCATGTGACCGGAATCGCCGAGAATAAAAATGTAATAGGATGTTGTTATCAATCCTAAAATAATCGCAATAATGGGATAATTTTTCTCCCAAAAATGATGAAAGAAAAGAGGACCTGTTGCTATCATAAGCAACAATACAACAAAAGGTAAAACCATAAATGGATCAGGCAAAACATGTTCTCCGTGTGATCCATCCTCAGAAGCTAAAACCATGCTTGCTGATTCAGGTAAATCAGAAGCGGCGATACCATTAGTAGTCACACATAGTAGCGCCAACAAAAGGAACAAATAGATTATTTTTCTCATAACACCTTACCGCATTTTTGTACATTAAATTATAGTGATTGTTAATTAACCCTTTTTACATCCCGTTTTGATAAAATCAGAAATCAAGCCGGAGTTTAATCCGGCTAAATTTTATGGAGTGTTTCTGTAAATCATTCTTGGGAAAGGAATGGTTTCTCTAATATGTTCAATTCCGCATATCCAGGTAATTAATCTTTCAAGTCCTAATCCAAATCCTGAATGAGGAACAGATCCGAATCTTCGCAAATCGAGATACCACTCAAAGAAACTCATAGGTAATTTATGTTCATTAATTCTTTCAACAAGTTTATCGAGACTATCTTCACGCTGGCTTCCGCCGATAATTTCACCGTATCCTTCGGGAGCCAAAACATCAACAGCTAAAGCTACCTCTTCCCTTTCGGGATCGCGTTTCATATAAAATGCCTTAACCTGTGCAGGATAGCGGTGTACCATAACCGGGCGGTCAAACTGATTTGAGATTACTGTCTCGTCGGTTCCGCCGAAATCATTGCCCCATTCAAAATCAATATTATTTTTCTTAAGAATGTCCACAGCTTCATCATAACTGATCCTTGGGAAAGGACGTTTAACACTCTCAAGTTTCGAAAGGTCACGTTCGAGAATTTGTAATTCTGCTTTTCTGTCTTCAAGAACACATCCGACAATATATTCAAGAAATTCCTCGGCGAGGTCCATATTATCATCGAGATTATAGAATGCCATTTCCGGTTCAATCATCCAAAACTCAGTCAGGTGACGACGGGTCTTAGATTTTTCAGCGCGGAATGTTGGTCCGAATGTATAAATTTTTCCTAATGCCATAGCACATGCTTCGCCGTAGAGTTGTCCTGATTGGGTTAAGTATGCTTTCCCTAAATCGAAATAATCCATTTCGAATAATGTTGATGCTCCTTCGCATGCGTTTGGAGTCAGAATGGGCGAATCGATTTTTGTAAAGCCGTC
>CAZEXO010000405.1:910-1180 GCA_964516545.1 uncultured Melioribacteraceae bacterium | reverse complement strand
ATTATCGGCGGGTCCATTAAAGTAAATCCGCGGCTGTCAAAAAAGTCACGAACAGCTTTTACAATTCTGTGCCGAATTTTCATAATAGCAACCTGGCGTCTTGATCTGAGCCATAAATGACGATGATCAATCAGAAATTCTATTCCATGTTCTTTTGGAGTAATCGGATATTCGCCTGCTGTAGAAATCACCTTAAATTCTTTAACATCAAGTTCATAACCTCCGACTGATCTTTTTTCTTCCTTCACAATTCCCTTCACTTCAAACGAA
>CAZEXO010000405.1:0-900 GCA_964516545.1 uncultured Melioribacteraceae bacterium | reverse complement strand
TCGGCCGAGGCGTCGCGTTCAAGTTCGCGCACGAGGGCGCGAAAGTGGTGCTGTGCGCGCGGACGGCGGCGGCGCTGCAGAAAGTCGCCGGGGAGTTAAGGGAAACCGGCGCTGAGGTGGAGACCTTCGCGCTGGATGTCGCCGAGTACGGCATCAGGATCAACAATGTATCCATAGTCGCCAACCTGTTGAAACGATTTTAACCATGACGCGATGGCAGTCGATTGAAATACACAGAGAAATACCGTCAGATACTTGGTATAAGTACTGATCTTTTTTCTTCCTTCACAATTCCCTTCACTTCAAACGAAGATTCCTGTGGTAGTGAACCGGCAGCCTCAAAAGTTTCATCATTTACGTTTCCCTTAAATATTACGCACTGACAATAACCTGTTCCATCACGCATTACTAAAAATACCAATTTCCCTTTAGCGGTTTTATTATATAACCAGCCTTTTAATGTAACTTCTTCTCCGACATGTTTTGATAATTCCTGAATATAAACGTGTGTAAGCATGTTTTTCTCTGATAATTAAAAATTTTTGAGAACTAATTTAGTTAAAAAATGGAAAATTACCCACCCGTAGGAACCTCAAGTTGATTCGTTTTAATTACTATTTTTTTTCCAAATACCTCCTGCATAAGGTTTTGTCTTCTCTCAAGATTCCAGATTTCAATTTCAGGCGGCTCGCCTGAGTAGTTAATCTGTAATATTATTTCATCGGATGAAACGCTCACGGATATGGTTTTAATATTCTTCAGATGCCTTCTGTCAAGCGAATCCGCAATCCGTAATATTGACGCTAATTTGTTAACAATATCTCTGCTGGGTTCGCTCAAAAGCATGTAATCTTCATGAGAAGGTTTAGGATGACTTTTACGATGATACCTGGCAATATT
>CAZEXO010000404.1:0-2501 GCA_964516545.1 uncultured Melioribacteraceae bacterium | reverse complement strand
TTATTTACTTTTTGATGTGATTGAGGAAATGCGGCTTCTCCAACCAAGCTCGATGGTTCAAGTCAGTAAAAAGAATCCTGACAGACTCCTCAGGATGGCATTAAAAATTATTAAAACCGGTTTTGGTCAACCCTCAATTTTTAATACTGACGCAATAATTCAGGAAATGCTCCGGCATGGAAAGTCAATCATTGACGCGAGAAATGGCGGCGCAAGCGGCTGCGTCGAAACCGGAGCTTTTGGAAAAGAAAGTTATATCCTGACAGGTTATTTTAATCTTATTAAAATTTTAGAGATAACACTCAATAATGGATTCGATCCGCGCACCGGGAAAAAGATTGGACTGGAAACCGGCGACCCGACAAAATTTTCTACTTTTGAGGAATTATTTGATGCTTACGATAAACAAGTTCGATTTTTCGCGGATATTAAAATCAAAGGCAATCTCGTTATTGAACGCCTCTATGCAGATTATTTACCGGCTCCCTTTATGTCTATTTTAATTGATGATTGCATTTCCAAAGGTCAGGATTATAATTCAGGAGGCGCAAGGTATAATACTTCATACGTTCAGGGAGTTGGAATGGGAAGTATGACTGATAATCTTGCATCGATAAAATATCATGTTTATGATAAGAAAAATATCAGTATGTCTGAGATGCTCGACATGATTAAAAGTAATTTTGATGGTAGCGAAAATATCAGAAGAAAATTAATAGAAGAAACACCGAAATATGGAAACGATGATGATTATGCCGATGATATTGCCAAGAAGGTTTTTGAATCTTATTTCTCTGCAATTGACGGAAGACCAAATACTAAAGGCGGATACTTCAGGATTAATTTGCTTCCCACAACAAGCCATGTTTATTTCGGCAGCGTTATTGGAGCTATGCCGGATGGACGTAAAGCCAAAGAACCTCTGTCTGAAGGAATTTCTCCTTTCCAGGGTTCGGATAGACAAGGACCAACTGCAGTGATTAAATCAGCTTCCAAAATCGATCATCTTCGAACTGGCGGTACGTTACTGAATCAAAAGTTCTCACCACAATTTTTTGAAGATGAAGAAAATATTAATAAAATCGTCAGCCTGATAAGAACTTATTTCAGACTCGACGGACACCACATTCAGTTTAATGTTGTAACGGCCGACACACTTCGTAAAGCGCAAAAAGAGCCCGAAAAATATCGTGATTTAATTGTTCGTGTAGCTGGTTACAGCGATTATTTTGTCGATCTGGGAATTGATCTGCAGGAAGAAATAATCCGCCGGACAGAACACAAAGAATTTTGAAAATTCAGGAGTACTGATGTTCAGAAAGGAAATTTACTCAGACAGAAGAAAAGCGCTCAAGCAAAATATTCATTCCGGTATTTTACTATTTCCGGGGAATGATGAAAGTCCCATGAATTATGCCGACAATACTTACCGTTTCAGGCAGGATAGCACATTTCTCTATTACTTCGGATTGGATTTCGCGGGGCTTTCTGCAATAATCGATGTTGATAATAATGATGAAATAATTTTCGGTGATGAATTAACAATCGACCATATTGTTTGGATGGGAAATCAACCTACCCTGAAAGAGAAAGCTTTATCAGTCGGAATTGAAGTAACAGCTCCGTCGGGAAGACTCCGTGAAGTATTACACGATGCTATTTCTAAAAATCGTCCGATACATTTTTTGCCACCATATCGCGGTGAAAATATTATTAAACTACATAAACTTTTGAATCAGCCAATTTCACAGATCGAAGAGACTTTTTCACGTGAATTCGTGAAAGCTGTAATTGCTCAGCGTGAAATTAAGTCCGAAGAAGAAATTAATGAAATTGAAAAGGCAGTGGACATTAGTACAGAGATGCATATTGCGGCCATGAAAACCGTAAAGCCGGGAATCACAGAAGCTCAGGTTGCTGCAAAGGTACGGGAAGTTGCATTATCCTACAACACCGACATATCTTTTCCAATAATTGCAACGATCAACGGACAGACTCTGCATAATCATTATCATGGGAATACACTCAAAAGCGGACAAATGTTTTTATTGGATGCCGGCGCTGAATCGCCCCTGCATTACGCGGGTGATTTATCAAGCACAATGCCGGTAGATAAAAAATTCACGAATCGTCAGAAAGAAATTTACCAAATTTCTTTACTGGCACATCAGGCTGTTATTGAAGAGTTAAAGCCGGGCAATGAATTCAGGAATGCACATTTTGCAGCCGTTAGAACCATCGCATCGGGGATGAAGGACTTAGGTTTGATGAAAGGGAATATTGATGATGCAATAGCACTTGGCGCTCACGCGATGTTTTTTCAGTGCGGAACAGGTCATATGCTCGGACTTGATGTGCATGATATGGAGAATCTCGGAGAAATTTGGATAGGTTATGATGGCGCGGAAAAGAGCAAACAATTTGGATTAAAATCCCTCAGACTTGCGAAAAAACTGAAACCAGGTTTTGTTCTCACCATTGAACCCGGTATTTATTTTATT
>CAZEXO010000403.1:0-2502 GCA_964516545.1 uncultured Melioribacteraceae bacterium | reverse complement strand
AGTCTCATAAGGGTTGTTCGGATAAGCTTCATATTCCCCTTTACCACGAAGAACCTGAATTTCCTGAAGCCAATAATCGTAAAGAGTGGGTATCATGTTTTTGGGAGACAGTTCGATCATATCCATATTAGTCACATAATATTCGAGAGTCTCTTTATTAAATTTTAACCCTGCGCCGGCTGCGCGTTCTTTACAGCCTTCCATGATTTTTTTTGTATGTTGATCAATTAATTGCATCAGCTTATCAGAATTTTTATTCCTTTAATTAAACGGTCTTCGTCCGCTTCATTTGCTCTGAAAGAATCTATGTGAAGTTTATCGGTGAATTTTTCCAGTAATTTTGATTCCCTGATACTCTTCTCAACAACAGAAGCGTTCCGCGGAGTGTAAGTATTTTCTGCAATCGTTACGCCTATTCTGCTGGCGTATTTACACATTTTTTCCAACTCTTCCATCGCCTTACCTTTCTCATCATTCCAGTCATCGCCATCTGTTCCCTGAAAAATATAAATGTTGTAATTCTTGATTAGACTTTCCTCTTCAACAATTTTATTCACCAGTGAATATGCTGAGGCAATTTCTGTTCCGCCTGCAACATTTTTGTTGTAATAAGTATAAAAATCAGGTACTTCAAGAGCTTCAGTATCATGAAGAATAAAACGGCTGACGACCTGTTTTTTATATTGATAAACCAACCAGCTATGTATGTAAATGTGCTGTGAAACAACCACTTCAGTCGGTTTACCCTGCATAGAGCCTGAATAATCGCGTACAAAAAATACCATTGCCTGCGATTCATAATCGCGTTCGCGCGAGAGAATACGATACATACGATCTGTTGGAGAAATTATCAGTTTTGTTGTATCAATTTTTGTATCACGACTTATTTTGCCGAGTGCAAGGTTGGTTTTAACAACACGTTTGAGTGTGGCTTTTTTATCAAGAATTTGTCCATGTCCTCTGTTTCTGTCGGATAGTTCATAAGAATATTTAGTGAGAGAAGTTTTCTTACCTTTTTCCTTTATGTTAGGAAGTTCAAATTGTTCGGTGAGAATGCGGCCTAATTCATACGCTTCCGAGCTCATCCCGTGTTCACCACTCTTACCATGCCCCGCACCCTCACCTTCACCTTCTTCAGGTCTTAGTGATTCTTCACCGATTACTTCTCCTTCCTGTTCTTCACCGCTGCCACCGGTTGACGGTCCGCCGGATTCATTATACTCGCCATCCCAATGATAAAATTTTTCTTCAGCGGCTGTTGGAATTACTATAGATCTATCACCCGTATCTTTTGATGGCTTAATCAGTTTACCAAGTTTTATTTTTCGCGGGAATCCGTCTTTTTCACGAAGTTTATCCCGCGCAAGGAGTTTATCAAGAATAAACAAACGGTTTTTTTTAGTAAGATCGGCGGTCAATCCCAGAAAAATTTCATTGTCATCAAAGTCATAAAATTCCTGGTGATTTTTTTCGTAAGTGAAAAAAGAATCATGTTCTGAATCTTTATTCTCAGTTTCACGCACTATAATATTTTTCTTTATCTCATCCATACTCTAAGCCGAATTCTGGTGAAATATTAAGTGTATCATGTCTGGTGATCCTGAGTACAGAAAAACTCAATGGTTTTTTCCGCGCAGGTTTTACAATAGCCAAGTTTTTTTATCATTGTTGATACAATTCTGTTATAGAGTTTTTCATTATCTTCATTTGTCCTGTTGGCAAGTGCGCCGACAAGTCCACCCGCTGAAGCAATATCCGAATTGAGCCTCGTATCCGTAACCGCCTTCACAAGATCAACATTATCCATAAAATCATAATTTTTATCTGTTTGTAATCGCTGAGCGTAAATTTTTCTAATCTGCCCTCTGAACGATTCTTTTTGTTCCTGAGTTTTCATTTCCAGCTCGCTTTCAACGGCATTAACAAATCTCTCATCAATTTTTATCGGCTGAGTTTTACCTGATTGAGGATCGCGGTAAGTAATTATTTTATCCGGACCTAAATCCGAACGCCCCATACCGACAATCATGTTAACATACATCATAACATCTTTTTTAATAGCGGCAGGTTCATCCATGAAGGCGTTAAACATTTCCGTTCTTATTCTTTTCCTGTACAATCCCTTTGCTATTTTCATATCCTCGAAATATTTTGCCCTTTCATTGTTATCTAACACATAATCAAGAATCACATCTTCACCTGATCTAAAAATATCCAAAGCAAATAAACATCTGCCCTCATTGGTTTCTGAGTAACCGCGTTGCGTATTAACCATTCTGGCGAGATCACGCTGACCCAGTCCTTTTTGACCGAATCGTTTTGTGGTATCGGATTCATGTTCCAGTTCCGATAGGATCTCTGCCAGAGCTTTAATACTTTTTTCGCCGGCTACTTCGCCTGCCGCTAATTTCATCATCTCAATCGGAGTTAATTTATCGTCAACCCGAGGTAATCGTGTAAGCGTTACAAAAGTTGAAATTGTGTAGATTAGGTTGGGATCAA
>CAZEXO010000402.1:0-2505 GCA_964516545.1 uncultured Melioribacteraceae bacterium | reverse complement strand
AATGACTATGAATTTCTGAATCACGAAGAACCGTTCTATTACAACAGTCGTAATTATAAATCAATCTACGCTCACTGTAAGTTGGCGATTGAAAAAGTACTTAGTCGTTTTAGCGAAAGAGGTTTGCCATTAATAGGCGCCGGCGATTGGAACGATGGCTTAAGCGCAGTAGGACTTGAAATGAAGGGTGAATCTTTTTGGCTCGCGGAATTTTTATATGATACCGTGCAGAGATTTATTCCGCTGGCTGAAAAACATGAGGATAAAGAATTTGTTGATTTACTGATGAAAGAATCAAAGAAACTCAAAAAAGCCTTTAATAAATATGCGTGGGACGGAAAATGGTTCTTACGCGCCACTAAAGATTCGGGTGAAAAAATCGGTTCACATATGTGTCTGAACGGAAAAATATATCTGAATCCGCAGATCTGGAGTGTTATAAGCGGTATTGCGGAAAAAGAGAAACAGGAAGACGCGATGGATTCAGTTACAGAACATTTACTGCGCGATAACGGTTGTTTATTATTATATCCAGCGTACAGTAAACCGGACAAGTATATTGGTTATCTATCAAGATATGCAGCCGGCAGACGTGAGAACGGAGGCGTTTACTCTCACGCATCAACCTGGGCAGTGTGGGCATATGCTTTATTAAAAGACTCCGTAAATACTTACAAAATATTTCAAAGACTCTGTTCAATAAATTCAGGAATGAATCCTGACAGGTATGTTGCGGAGCCGTACGTGATGCCAGGAAATATTGACGGGCCGGATTCACCTAATTACGGAATGGGCGGATGGAGCTGGTATACGGGTTCCGCGTCATGGTTCCAGAAAGTTATTGTTGATTTTATTCTCGGAGTAAGAGCGGAGAAAAACGGATTACTGATTGATCCTGTTATTCCTGCTGACTGGAAAAATTTCAGCGTTAAAAGAAAATACCGTAACACTGTATATAACATAACGGTGAACAATCCTAATGGTGTTACGTCCGGAATTAAAAGCATAACTGTGAATGGTGAAAAGATTGTAGGAAATTTGTTGAATTCGGATTTGATGAATACTGATGTTGAAGTGTTAATGGGTTAAGAAGGTATTTACTATGCAAAATGAAAACTGCAATGAAATCAAAGGTCACTGTAAAATAGTCAAAGATATTAAGGGTGAATACGACATCAATTCTATTCTGAACCTTCACGCGAATTCTTTGGAACATAGCGAAATAAATATACCATCCAATTGGGAGCTGCATGGGATTAATAATTTCAGCGGCACTCTTTGGTATATTTTTGAAATGCCGTCTCTCGAAAACACTTCCGGATTAAAAATACTCAGGTTTACTGGAGTTGATTATTTCACCGATGTATGGATTAATGAAAAATATATTGGTTCACACGAGGGGTATTTTCAGAAATTTATCTTTGATATTACTGAAACGTTGGAGCCGAAAAAAAATAATTCGCTTGTTGTGAAAGTTACTTCACCGAGAGAAACACCGGGCAGTGTTTGGCCGAATAAAAAACAATTGATTAAAGGAATATTTAATCATCATGATTGCAGACCAGGTGGGTGGAACAATGAACATGGTCAGGATAAAAATACTGGTGGAATCTGGAATAGTATTTTTCTCCACACGGGAATAAATTGTTTCATTGATGAATTGAAGATAACTCCCCGAATTAACTGGGAAAAAAATCAGGCGATGATCAGGTTAGAATTTTCAGTTATGGGCGAATACTCCGATACGTTTACTTTTAGGATAATATCTCCTGAGGGAGAAATAATCAACTGTTTGCAAAAGAAAATGAAGAGTGAACAACCTGTTAAAATTACGCATGAAATTGTAATTGACAATCCACAGCTCTGGAATCCATGGGAACTTGGTAATCCTCTTTTATATGAAATTACAATTTCATGTGAAGGAAGTAATACAATAACTGAGAAGTTTGGTATTAGAGAAATTACTATCGATGAAGATCAGACATTTTTTATCAATCGACAGAGACTATTTCTCAGAGGCACAAACATTATTCCCACGCAATTCCTAAGCGAACTTGATGAAAAAAGAATACATGCAATTGTTACTCTTCTTCTGGAAGCTAATATCAACATCGTGCGGGTACACGCTCATGTTAACAGAAAAGAATTTTACAAAGCCTTAGATGAATCAGGAATTCTAGTCTGGCAGGATTTTGCTCTACAGTGGACTTATGATGATACGAATACATTTTGTGGGAACGCAGTCAAGCAGATTACAGATATGGTCAATCAGTTTTATAATCATCCTTCGATTGTATTTTGGTGCTGTCATAACGAACCGGGCGAACAAATCAACACGCTTGACCACCATTTGGAAAACGCGGTTAAAAAAAATGATGATACAAGAATTATCAGACGAGCCTCAAATTACGAAGAACATCCTTATGATGGCTGGTATTGGGGAGATTATGAACATTTCAATTCTGCGCCGATGGGACCGCTCGTTACCGAATTTGGCGCTCAGGC
>CAZEXO010000401.1:0-2538 GCA_964516545.1 uncultured Melioribacteraceae bacterium | reverse complement strand
TCAACATGCTCGGCAAGGAAGTGACGGAACTTGTTAATGCTGTTCAGAGGAAAGGCGAACATGTTGTTACGTTTAACGCGGATAATCTTTCAAGCGGAGTTTACATCTACACCATCCAAACTCCTCACTACACGTCTTCGAAGAAGATGATCCTTCTCCGTTAAAACCAGAGCGAGAACATTATTTTCCATGACAAAGCATTTGGTTTAATAAAATAGTCTTTGACAAAAGTAGCAATCTGAAGAAAAGAAAAACGCGTGGGGTGGAATTATTTCGGAATTTCCACCTCCTTATATTAATTGTTAACCCGGTTAAATTCTTGATTATGTCCGGGTTGAATGGAACTGCGTGAAGAATGATTCAATAATCTTAACATAAAAATACGATTCACACACCCAATATTGACAACTTTACGCTTAGTTTTTTCGTTTGGAATAGACAACCTATCATGAGGGAGAAAAATGACGGGGAAAAACGTTAATCCATTGTTCCTACTTGGGCTTATTGGATTTTTTGTAATCGGCAGTATTTTTATATCAGATGTCTTATCAGCCTTCTTTGGCGATAAAGAAATTTACTGGACTCATCAATCCATGCAATTATCTCTTGATGAAACCACTAATGAGTTTCAACTTTTTATCGGGGGTAAATCCCTGAAGAATCATTTGCGTGACCAGACTCTATTTATAGCCGATAACAGCGGAACACAGCGTCCTGTTGTTGATAATGATGTAAGCGCACGTGTAAACAATTGGAATAATATTAAATCCCAGATATTAACAAAAGCAGCTTTTACGGGAATTTTATTCGGGATTATGATCACTATGCTTACAATCGGACTTGTGCAGATGTTCATCCGTAAGAAGACCGGACAAAAAGAAGATGAAGCATTGTCCGCGAATAATGAATAAACATTCTGGTATTTCAATCATCTCAATCCGATAAGAGGATAGACTTCAATTAGGTATGGGTAATTACAGGACGCCGGTGTCTGTACACTGAAAGAACCATACCAAAATAATTGAGAACAAATAAAACTATTCTCATCCTTTATGAGTTTATTTTCTTTCTCAGAAAGGGTTCATTATGATAAAAAGATTCATCACCAATTGGGGAGTTACCGGCTTCCTCAACATTAATTTTAATGGAGAAAAGAATAACAGAAGATCAGGAATAAACATCGGAGATTTTAAGCCGGTATTTTTATTCTTTCTCTTCATTAGTTCATACATTAGTATATCAGCTCAATCATGGATACAAATCTCAATAATTGACTCAAACGAAGTATTCTCAATAACCGAACTTGATAATTCCCTATTTGTGATAACCACTGATAAAATTTACCGCGGATCTGAGAATGGTAATAACTGGGAATCTGTACATGGCAAACCTGAAGCCGAAAGCGCGTTCAGGACAATTTACGCCTACAAAAATAATCTTTATCTAGGCACTTCAACCGAAGGAGTGTTTCGCAGCTCAGATAACGGGTCGAGTTGGACGCAGCTAAACAACGGATTACCGCAAAGCGCTCTCGGTGTGGTTGAATTTGCCGGACTTGGCGATAGTCTTTATGTCGGCACCGATAACAGCGGAATTTATCTCCTCAATCTTTTGAATCCATCATCCTGGCAATCATACAATGCAGGGCTTTATCAGTATGGAACCAATTGTTTGTATGCCGATGATAATTCGCTTCATGCCGGACTGGGGTATTATTATTTTGTAAGATCACCTGAAGATTCAGGCTGGGATGATATATTTGTTGATTCCGGTGAAACTCAAAGAATGATGTTTGATTTCATACAACATGGTGATTACCTTTTTGCCGCCACGGATAACGGAATTTACCGAAGTCCGAACGATTCGCATGTGTGGGAACGAGCCGATATTTCTTACTTTCCGAATCGTGACATTGATGCCTTGGCCGTTGACGGATCAAGACTTTTTGCCGCATTACTTTTCGGAACCGATCACTGGATATTTTCAACTGATGACTTCGGCAATTCATGGGAAACACGAGCTCATGAATTTGTTTCGATGTATGATTTATTTGTTTACGGAAACCGACTATGGAGCGCAAGAATTGACGGACTCTGGTATTATGAACTTGACGTCTGGACAGACACCGAAAAACACTCGACCATTCCCTATGATTTTGAACTGAGAGGAAATTATCCGAATCCTTTCAATCCCACAACAGTTATTAGTATTACAGTTCCGGTTACATCGGATGTGATGTTGACTATCCACGATATTATGGGGCGGGAGATAAAAACATTCGAATCAAATGGAGTTAATATCGGAACTCATACATTTACCTGGAACGGAAGGAATTATAATGACGAACAGGTTTCCAGCGGGGTTTATGTTTACAGACTAAGAGCTGTTGGTAAGAATGGGCAGGTTTTTGAGAAGAGTGCGAAGATGATGATGGTGAAATAACGGGCAGGTTTGGTCGGAAGGTCATTCGTGGTAATTCGTAGTCATTGATGGTCATTCGTTGTAATTCATGGTTAGGGGTTGGAGTTGTGGATTCTG
>CAZEXO010000400.1:0-2582 GCA_964516545.1 uncultured Melioribacteraceae bacterium | reverse complement strand
TACAAAACATTTAGATACTTGCATATTTCTAAATAAACCGGACTGCGCGCATGGGAATTCGCAAAAAAAAGATGGAAATTGGTCCCGATACGGTGTTGCAACGCCGAAAAGACCTGCTTTTCAACGAAATTGACGGGGAAGTGGTAATGCTGTCTGTTGAGAATAGTGAGTATTATGGAATGAATAAAGTGGGTTCACGTATTTGGGAATTGCTTGAAGCCCCTATTTGCCTGGAACATTTGATCAAGAACCTTTTAAGAGAGTATAATGTAACTGAGGAACAATGTAATAAAGAAACTGTTTTCTTTGTTAACAAACTAATCGACAAGAAGCTTATTAAATTGGTTGTTTAAATTTCATTTTTTTCTTTTTGAATACTATTAAGAGATATTATAGTAGTTACTGTAAGATGAGTGAAAAAGAAAAATTCATTTTATTACAGGCATTGGTGTTTTCACTTTTTGTAGTAATTATAACTAAAATGATACCCTTAAGGTTGTATTTTTCTTTACTGAAAAGCAAAAAAGTCGATTATTACAATGCTGAAGAAGAAACAGATAAAAAAATAATAGTTCAAACACTACGAAGAATATCAAAAAATGTACCTTGGAACGTAAATTGCCTTAATAAAACAATTGTAGAAAAAGCACTATTTGATAGGTATAGGATTAAGAACACCGTTGTTTTAAGTGTTTATAAAAAAGACACCCAGTTGGTGTCTGCACATGCTTTTCTTATTAACCGAAATAGCGCTGAAAAATCTCAATTTAAGAATGCAAATATTTGTCATTTGTATATACACTGAAACAAAATAATTAACAATGCTCCAGATATGAATCAGAAACCAGATGATATTGTTGAAAAGAAGAGCTGGGAAATACCCGAAATAAATGACTTGAGTTTTAAAAAAACTGAAGGGGGTACTTCTACAAATAGGGACGAAGGAGTTGCATATGGTACTCATAGTGTCCCATAATATAATTAGACAATTTTTATCCGACATAATAAAAGTCCTAAATTGATGCTCCAAAGACTTGTTAATTTGTTTTTCTACTTTTGTGCACTTTTTTTATTTCATTCTCAGAATAGTATTGCACAAAACTGGATATCTTCTTCAGTAGTTAAAGGTTCGTCTCTTGAGCCCGATCGCTATTGTTCGCTGGATAACAATAATGATTTGATTTTGCTATCCTCTTTCGCCGACACTGTATATTCACCATATGAAGTTATCTCCTTTGGAGTTAGAGACTTGCTTGTTACCAAGCTAGGTTCAAACGGGCAAGTTTTATGGAACAGACGTATTGGAAGTATTAAAAATGATATTGCTTGCGGTATTACTGTCGATAATGAAAATAATGTTTATGTGACCGGATTTTATACTGAAAATTGCAGATTTTCTCAAAATGATTCTATTACACCTGTTGGTGGAGGAGACTTTTTTCTTGCCAAATACTCTCCAAACGGAGCATTTCAATGGGCGAAAAGAATTAGCTCATCTTCAAAAAAGGAAAGTTCTGCTGATCTTAAGTTTAATGGTAGTAATGAATTATTAGTTACTGGTTTTTTTGTAGATTCATTAATTATTGGCGAATCTCCGAACAATTGCGATACTTTATTAGGGAATGGGTTTACGTCACATTTCATTGCCACTTTTGATCTAGATGGAAATTTCATCTGGTCAAAAAAGTTTTATGGCAATAATAATACTATAAAATTGAGAAAAATCGATATTAGCAATAATGGTTATTTTATTGGAGGATACTTGCGAGGAAACATTTTTCTTGAATCAACAACGTTAACAAGTTATACTCTTAATGCCGATGATGCTTTTATTTTTTACACTGATTTTTCAGGTAATGTACAATGGGCTAGAAGGATAGGCGGGTCTCTTACTGAAAATTTCCGTACTCTCACTACTGATGAGTATGATAATGTGTACATTCTCGGAAATTACAACAGCCCAACCATTTATGTAGATTCAACAGAAACATTAACCCAGACTATTACCGGTAACACCGGTGGATACGACACTTTTATCGGCAAATACAACCGCAGTGGCGTACTCCAATGGTTTATCAGAAAAGGAAGTTCTGCAAAGGATATCTACAATGACTTCGTGGTACGAAACAACCTTATTTACGCCACAGGGTATTATGGTACTCCAATCATATTTAACGATGACACCCTGCGTACAAACAGTTCCAACATGTCGGATGTATTCCTGGCAGCTTTCAATGAAATAGGGGACCCTATTTCAGCTGTAAGCATCAATGGAACAGACGATGATAAAATTACACCCATTGTCAATGCCGGCACCATTGTAAACATGGATGCCAATTCACGGGCTTATGTGTCGGGGTATTACCGGGCCCGGGAAATTCAGATAGGCGATCAAACCTATACCAGCGACAATTTTAACAAAAGCGACCTGTTCTTTGCCATTTATGAGCAACCCTTTAAAGCCGTCATCACCGACGAACGCATGGTGTCGTGTAACGGGTTGAGCGATGGTATGCTTACCGTTACCCCGTATTTTGGCACACCGCCCTATACCTATAGCTGGAGCCATAACCCTTCGCTGA
>CAZEXO010000399.1:0-2590 GCA_964516545.1 uncultured Melioribacteraceae bacterium | reverse complement strand
AACAAATTATAAAGGTACGGCTCCAACTCTTAGTAAATGTTCCAATTGTGGTGAGATCAAAATGAGTCACCGCGCATGCCCAAATTGCGGTTACTACGCTGGCAGGTCTATGTTTGTACCTGAATCATAATTCCAAAGAATGGAACAAGAGACAGAAAATAAAACCTGCCGCATTGCAGTTGATGCGATGGGAGGTGATTACGCGCCGTTAAATGAAATTTTAGGCGCTGTTAATGCATTGAAGATAGATTCTAATATAGAATTATTATTAGTTGGTAAAAAATCTGTTATAACCGAAGTTCTGCAAAAAGAGGGCCTGAACTTCGATGAATCGAAAATAATTAATGCTGAGGAAGTGATTGAAATGAAAGACAATCCGACCAACGCATTAAAAACAAAAAAAGATTCATCAATAGTTGTAGGAGCAGAACTGGTTAAGAATAAAAAAGCAGATGCGTTCGTCAGTGCCGGAAATACCGGTGCTATGATGGCGGCTTCAACTTTACTCATAGGAAGAATTCCAGGTGTTGGCAGACCTACAATAGGCGCAAGTATTCCTAATCAAAAAGGAGGAGTAACATCCGTTTTTGATGCAGGCGCAAGCGTTGACAGTAAACCTCAGCACCTTGTTGAACAGGCAATTCTTGGCAACATTTTCGCCAGAGAAATTTATGGAATTGCCGAGCCGAAAATTGGTATTCTGAGCGTGGGTGAAGAAGAATCGAAAGGTAATGAACTGACATTCGCATCTTCAAAATTACTTAAGGAATTGGATTTGAATTTTATTGGGAATGTTGAAGGACGTGACATTCTCAAAGGCACAGCAGATGTGGTTGTATGTGACGGATTCGTTGGTAATATCCTCTTAAAATTTGCTGAAAGTATCATACCGATGCTTCGCTACAAACTTAAGGCTTACGCGAAAAGAAACATATGGAATGCCATTAAAGTGCTTCTTTTCAAAGGTACTCTTAAGGGATCATTAAAAGATTTGGATTATCAGGCTCATGGCGGTGTACCGTTACTTGGTGTTAAAGGCATCAGCATAATAGGTCACGGCTCTAGTTCAGCTCTTGCCATTCAAAACATGATCTTAAAAGCGAAAGAAATGTATGATAAAAATCTTATTCAAAAATTTGAGGACGCATTAAAAAATTATGCAGACAAAAAGTGATATTCAGGCTACCATTACAGCTGTAGGAATGTATGTTCCGGAAAAAATTTTAGATAACAAATATTTTGAATCAATAGTTGATACAAGCGACGAATGGATCACCACCAGAACCGGAATTAAAGAAAGAAGAGTTCTTGAAACGGGTGGTACAAGTGTTTTAGCAACCGGTGCAGCCTTAGACCTAATCAATAAACACAATATCAATCCCGAAGAAATTGATGTTATTATCGTCGCTACAATTACTCCCGACATGTTTTTCCCTTCAACAGCTTGTTTAGTACAGAAAAATATCGGCGCTGTAAATACCTGGGGTTTTGATTTATCTGCCGCATGTTCTGGTTTTTTATTTTCATTACAGACTGGCGCAAGTCTTGTCGAATCAGGCAGATATAAAAAAGTAATGGTTATCGGCGCTGACAAGATGAGTTCAATTACTGATTATACTGACAGAAATACCTGTATTCTTTTCGGCGATGCAGCTGCAGCAGTTCTTCTTGAACCTTCGGAGAATAAAGATTACGGAATAAAAGATTCCTTGCTTTATACTGATGGAATTGGAAAAGATGCACTCTACATGTTGGGTGGAGGAAGTCTCAATCCAGCCTCTCATGAAACAATTGACAAAAAAATGCATTACATCTACCAGGATGGAAAATCGGTATTCAAATATGCAGTTAAGGGAATGGCTGATGTTTCGGTAGCAATTATGAAAAAGAACAATTTAAAATCAGAAGACATATCATGGCTGATACCTCACCAGGCAAACTTAAGAATTATTGATGCCACTGCCGAAAGAATGGGAATTAATAAATCACAGGTAACAATTAATATTCAAAAGTATGGTAACACGACAGCTGCCACAATTCCTCTGTGCATTACAGAATATTACCGTGAAGGAAAAATTAAAAAAGGTAATAATTTAATTTTATCAGCATTCGGCGCAGGCTTTACCTGGGGATCAATATTTTTAACATGGGGAATGGACTAATGAGCAAAAAAGCATTCCTGTTCCCCGGACAAGGTTCGCAGTATGTTGGAATGGCAAAAGATTTTTTTGAGAAATCACAAGTTGCCCGCGAGATTATTCAACAAGCGGAAGCAGCAATAGATTTTCAACTGTCGAATATTATGTTTGCAGGACCTGAAGAGACACTCAAACAAACTGATATAACACAACCATCGATTTTTCTGCATAGTATGATTATTAATCATCTGATTAAAAACATAAAACCTGATGCAGTTGCGGGACATTCTTTAGGAGAATATTCAGCATTAGTAGCAGCTGGCGCTATCGATTTCATCTCTGCGTTTAAACTTGTCAGATTTAGAGGACAATTTATGCTGCAAGCCGGACTTGACAAACCGGGTACTATGGCGGCAATCGTCGGACTCGAACAGGAAGTTCTCGAAAAGATA
>CAZEXO010000398.1:0-2618 GCA_964516545.1 uncultured Melioribacteraceae bacterium | reverse complement strand
CAAATGAGTTAAGTAAATATATCAGCGGGTTCACCTCGGGTGAAATATCTAAAGCGAGTCCCATACTTATTCAGTTTACTGAGGAAGTCGCGGATGAAGATATAGGCGAAGAAATTTCCGATCCGCCGATAAGTTTTGATCCTGAAATCGACGGCAAGGCAAGCTGGCGCGACAAACGAACGCTTCAGTTTGTACCGGATGAATTTCTTGAAACAGCGACTACTTATACATGCAGGATAAATCTTGACGAGATTTATACTAACGTAAAAGAGCAATTCAAAAAAATTGAGTTTCAGTTTTATGCTATTCCGACTTCGCTCAATATTATTATCGATCCTCTCAAAGCTCAGGACAATCAAAGTATTGAGTTTCAGAAACTGGAGGGTGAACTCGTTTCATCCGACTATGAGAATCCTGAAATAATTGAAAACGTGATAAAAATAATTGACCGAAATACTAAACAAAAAATTATCTGGACACACTCTGATGACGGTAAGTCGCATAAATTCCTTGTTGAAAATATTAAACGCGATGATAAACAAAGAACGCTGACGGTAACCTGGGATGCCGATGAATTAGGAATAGAGTTTGAAGGAGAAAAACAAATCACTGTTTACAGGGCTTCGGATTTCAGATTTATTACGGCCGAACCTGTTTCGAAACCTGAAAGAAGTATCACCCTGAGTTTTTCCGACCCCTTGGATAAAAATCAGGACCTCAACGGATTAATCCGCATTGAGGGCGTCGACTTGAAATTTATTATCGACGGAAATATTGTTCGCTCATTTCCCGCCGATGCAAACTCATATCTATCGGGAAAAATTATTCTGATTGTTGAACCCGGAATTAAAAACATATCGGGTGATAAATTAAGTGAACGTTCAAGATCAGAGATGGAATTTCAGGAAATTCATCCCCAGGTACAGCTAATCGGCAAAGGTGTGATTGCACCGAAGTCAAATAAAGTTCTTTTTCCTTTCAAAGCTGTAAACCTTGATGCTGTTGACGTACAAATAGTAAAACTATTCGAAAAAAATATTCCACAGTTTCTTCAGGTGAATAATCTATCAGGCTCGAACGAACTGAACCGTGTGGCTCAGGAGGTATATTCAAAAAAGATAAAACTTGATTCCCTGAAATCGCTGAATCTTTCAGAGTGGAATAATTTTTCCCTTGAGTTAAGTAAACTTGTTAATCTTGATCCGGGATCTATTTACAGAGTTAGTATCGGCTTCAGAAAATCTTACAGTCTTTATCCCGGAGCGCGCGACAAAAACGACGAGTTTGAAGATAAGGACAGGAATCCTTTTTATAATCTTAACTATTATAATTACGGCGGTTATTATGATGAAGGTTATGATTACGATGAGGAATGGTACGACTGGGATTACACCTGGGAAGAAAGAGAAAATCCGAGACACAAAGCATATTACGGACCTTCAAAAACAGTATCGCGAAACATCATTGCTTCCGACCTTGGAATAATAACCAAGGGAAATGAAAACGGAAACATGTTATTCGCCGTTACCGATATCAACACAACCAAACCTTTAGGCGGCGTTACTCTTGAAGTTTATGATTATCAAAATCAATTGCTGAAATCAATATCAACCGGCAGCGACGGTATCGCCAAAGTTGATATAAAATCGAAACCGTTTTTACTTATCGCTAAACACGGCGAACAGCGGGGTTATCTTAAATTACTTGACGGAAACTCTCTGTCACTCAGCCGTTTTGATATATCGGGAAAAGATTTACAGAAAGGCATCAAGGGATTCATTTACGGTGAACGGGGAGTTTGGCGTCCGGGAGATAAAATTTATCTTACATTTATTCTTGAAGACTCTGATAATATTTTACCGAAGGGACATCCGGTTTCATTCGATCTCAATGATTCGCGCGGTCAGCTTGTTAAACGGATAGTAAAAAAAGAAGGAGTCGATAATTTTTATTCTTTCCATGTTCAAACCAGCGCCGACGCGCCGACGGGTAATTACACTGCAATTGTAAAAGTAGGCGGCTCAACTTTCACGAAAAACATTAATGTCGAAACGATAATGCCGAACAGACTGAAAATTAATCTTGATCTGGAAAAAGAATATCTGACAAGAAAAGATGATTCCTTCGAAGCGGATCTTGAAGTCACCTGGCTGCATGGCGCCGTCGCAAGAAACTTAAAAACGACAGTAACCTCCACCCTTTCTCCGGTGGGAACCGTGTTTGATAAATACAAAGATTATTCATTCGATAATCCAACCATAAAATTCGAGTCAAAAACACAATCCATCTTTGAAGGAAAATTAAACGAGGACGGCAAGGCTCAGATACCGATAAATATTACCTGCGATAATTATGCACCGGGCAGACTTCAATCGAAATTATTATTCAAAGTATTTGAACCGGGCGGAGCTTTCAGCCGGGATTATTACAATGTAATTTTTAATCCGTATAATTATTACGTTGGAATCAAGGTTCCAAAAGGCGATAACCGGAACATGTTACTTACCGACAAAGATCATATTGTTGATATTGTTACTCTGAATGTTGATGGAAAACCTGCTGCAAGAAATGATGTAAAGGTGAAAGTATATAAAATAGACTGGCGGTGGTGGTGGGAT
>CAZEXO010000397.1:2097-2651 GCA_964516545.1 uncultured Melioribacteraceae bacterium | reverse complement strand
GGCATAATTGATACCATTACAATATCTTTTTTCTCAACACCGAGAAATGGAGGTAAAAGTTCTTTGGCTACAGAACCAAACATCTGTTGTGGTGATTTACATGTTGAAAGGTTACCTAGTAATTCGGGATGATACTGCTCAGCATATTTTACCCAACCAGGACAGCATGAGGTAAACAAAGGTAACTTTTCGCCCTTAGTTTTTCTTTTTATGAATTCATTTGCTTCTTCAATTACGGTAAGATCAGCCGCAAAAGATGAATCATAAACTTTATCAAATCCAAGCATTTTAAGCGCCGCAACAATTTGTCCGGTTAATACGGTACCAGGTTTTATTCCGAACATTTCACCAATTGCAACTCTTACTGCCGGAGCTATTTGAGCGATAACTGTTTTTTTAGGATTGTCGATTGCTTTCCATACATCTTCAGTATAATATTTCGGAGTAATAGCCCCAGTTGGACAGACCCGTGCGCATTGCCCGCAATCAACGCATTCAACAACAGAAAGATCTTTATTAAATGCCGGAGTAACCTTAACCTGAGAACCACGATA
>CAZEXO010000397.1:0-2087 GCA_964516545.1 uncultured Melioribacteraceae bacterium | reverse complement strand
GCAAAACCAATAGCTCCGATGCCCTGTATCTCATAACATGCACGCACACAGTCACCACACAATATGCACTTGTTAGGATCTCTTACCAAAGCATCGGAGGATAAATCCAGAGGTATATGTTTATTTTGACTTTTAAATCTTACTTCATCAACGCCAAGATTTTTTGCTAATTCCTGGAGTTTACAACTGCTGCTTTTATTACAACTTGTACATTTTTGATCATGATTAGCGAGAAATAATTCCATCGCAACTTTACGGATGTTTCTTACTTCGTTTGTATGTGTTTTAACATTCATTCCTTCTTCGGGTTTTGTTGAACATGAGGTTATTATTCCTCTTCCTTCAACATCAACAATACACAATCTGCAGGCGCCGTAAACACTCAATTCAGAGTGGTAACAGAATGTCGGTATATTTATGTTTGCTTTCCTGATTACTTCAAGAAGGTTTTTTTCGTTCTCGAAAGTGATTTCTCTACCATTTATATTCATTTTTTTTGTTGACATGTTAGCCTCCGATAATAGCGTTGAATCTGCAAGCATCTATACAAGCACCGCATTTGATGCACACAATTTCGTCAATTAAATGTGGTTGTTTCTTTTCGCCGCTTATGGCATTCACGGGACATTTTCTTACACACAATCCGCAGCCTTTACATAATTCAGCAATAACTTGTGGTTTAAGTAAACCTTTACATTTATTGGTAGGACATCTTTTCTGAACAACATGAGCTTCATATTCTTCACGAAAATGTTCAAGAATTGATATCACAGGATTCGGAGCTGTTTTACCCAGTCCGCACAACGATGCTTTGGAAACGGCAAAAGCTAATTCTTCAAGCAGACTAATGGTTTCAAGTGTTCCGCGTCCTTCAATAATATCTTGAAGTAAAGCGAGCATCTGTTTTGTACCTTCGCGGCATAATACACATTTTCCGCATGACTCATTCTGGGTAAACTCCATAAAAAACTTAGCCATCTGAACCATGCAGGTATCTTTATTCATTACAACCAGTCCGCCTGATCCTATCATGGCGCCAGCAGTTTTGATGGAATCGAAGTCCATGGGTAAATCGAGGTGAGCTTCGGTTAAACAACCGCCTGAAGGACCGCCGATCTGAACTGCCTTAAATCCGTCGGGAATAATTCTGTCGTTTCGATCTGTTACTCCCCCGCCAATATCATAAATAATTTCTCTTAGAGTTGTACCAAATGGCACTTCAATCAATCCGGTATTTGCGACGTGTCCGGTTAAGGCGAAGGTTTTGGTTCCCGGAGAACTTTTAGTTCCGAGCTCTGAGAATTTTTTTGCACCGATTTTTAGAATTAATGGTACCGAGCTTAATGTTTCAACATTGTTGATTACGGTTGGTTTTTCCCATAAACCGCTCTGTGATGGAAACGGCGGTTTCGGGTTCGGCATTCCGCGTTCACCCATGATTGAAGCCATCATTGCTGTTTCTTCACCACAGACAAATGCGCCCGCGCCCTCCATTACGTTTATTTTAAAATCGTGTTTTGTACCAAAAATATTGCTGCCGAGTATTCCTCTTTCTTCGGCAATTTTCACGGCATATTTAATTCTTCTTACAGCAAAAGGATATTCGGTTCTTACATATACGAATCCTTCCGTTGCACCTATTGCTTTGGCAGCTATCATCATTCCTTCAATAACAGAATGTGGATTACCTTCCATAACAGCCCTGTTCATATAAGCACCGGGATCACCTTCATCACCATTGCATACTACATACTTTTCATTTCCAGCAGCATTGCGTACAAATTCCCATTTGGTTCCGGTTGAAAATCCGGCACCGCCTCTTCCCCTTAGTCCTGATTTCTTTATTTCACTTAACACTGCTTCGGGTTTCATTTTGGTTAACGCCATTTCCAGCGCCTTGTATCCATCCCTGGCAATATACATATCGATATCCATAGGATCGATATCCTGATTTTTCATCACCCTTATATGCTGCATTTTAAAACGCGGGCTTTCAGTATCTGCCTGATACTCAGAAATATGTCCACCGAGAATATGCCGCTCTATAATCTGAGGGACTTTATCCTCTGTAATCTCCTGATATATAA
>CAZEXO010000396.1:2099-2747 GCA_964516545.1 uncultured Melioribacteraceae bacterium | reverse complement strand
CCTGAAAATGAATGATTTATATTTTAGTGACGATGTTATCAGAGTTTTTGGTAAGGGATCAAAAGAACGAATCGTTCCCATCGGCTCAAGCGCCATTAAATGGATTACTGAGTATCTGAAATTTACCCGACCCATCTTTCTTAAAAGAATGGAAAGCAGCAACGTCATATTTTTAGGAAAAAGTGGAAAACCCTTATCAAGGATGGCAATCTGGAAAATCGTAGATAAGTATGTAAAACTGGCCGGCATTACCAAGGAAGTTCATCCACATACATTCCGACATTCATTTGCTACACATTTGCTTGAAGGTGGCGCTGATTTACGCGCAGTTCAGGAAATGCTCGGACATGCTGACATATCTACTACGCAGATTTACACTCATATTGATCGTGAGTATGTCAAACAGATGCACAGGGATTTTCATCCCAGAGGGTAAATATATTCTTTAGTGATGGATATTGGAATGAGGATTAACGATTTTTATTTCGTCTACAAAATATTCTTGAGTGTTTAACAGGATTAACGTTTCATGAAGACTTATTACCGGGTATTATCGTATATCAAACCATATTGGAAACATTTAACAATTTCTGTTTTTTGCAGCATGTTGTATGCGATGCTCAGCGGCGCCACAATTTATTTAACCAT
>CAZEXO010000396.1:0-2089 GCA_964516545.1 uncultured Melioribacteraceae bacterium | reverse complement strand
CCATTCCCCTTTTGGAATCGTTATTTGAAAAGGATGGAGGTAATACAAGTGGAATTTCGGAAAATCTTACTTCCGTTGCCGACGGGAGTTTAAGTTGGCTGGGGCAGTTAATCGCAGATATAAAAACAGGTTTTTCTGATTTTATTTTTAGCGGAAGTTCATCCGAAGTACTGATAAAAATATGCTCGCTGATACTGTTCGCTTTTCTTGGAAAAAATATTTTTGCCTTTTTTCAGGCTTATTCGCTCGCTTATGTTGAACAAGGCGTTATAAAAGACCTGCGGAACAAAGCTTACACACACCTTCATAAGTTACCAATGAGTTTTTTTAAAAACGAAAAAACAGGAAATCTTATTTCCAGAATTATGAATGATGTTACCGTTGTTCAAACAAGTGTTTCCGCGGTTTTTCTGAATTTAATCCGTGAACCTATCACTATAACGGTTATGCTTCTTATCGCTTTTTCTATCAGTCCGGAACTAACACTATTTTCGCTTGTCGTTCTGCCGTTTTCACTTTTAATTATAGGCTGGATTGGACTAAAATTAAAAAAACAAAGTACAATACTTCAGGAGAAAATGGCGGATATAACTACTGTATTACACGAAACCATTTCAGGAGTGAAAATTGTAAAAGCTTTTGGGATGGAAAAATATGAAAATGAAAAATTCAGAAACCAAACTTACGGATTCTTCAGACTAATCCTTAAGATGACCCGTATCCGAAATTCAGCGGCACCGCTCACTGAATTTCTGAGTGTTATTGTCGGTGTTATTGTTATTTATTACGGCGGTCAGTTGGTTCTTGATAAAGGAACCATATCGGCTAGTGAGTTTCTAGGTTTTCTATTCGCGATTTTCCAATTGATGCCTCCTGTAAAAGAATTAAGCGGAGTTAACAACAGAATTCAGGAAGCAAGCGCTGCTGCTGACAGAGTGTTCGAAATACTTGATATCGAACCATCAATTAGAAATATTGACCAGGCTATTGAACTTGAAGATTTTAAAGATAATTTTCGATTTGAAAACGTTAGCTATCATTACGAAGACTCCGGGGAACTTGTTCTTAAAAATATTACTTTCAAAGCGCGTAAAGGAGAGATTATTGCCCTAGTTGGATCAAGCGGGGCAGGGAAGACAACACTCGTTGACCTTATTCCAAGATTTTACGATCCGGTTTCCGGAAATATTTTCATTGATGAATATAATATCAAAAATGTTACCTACGAAAGTTTACGAAGACTCATGGGCATTGTTACGCAGGAAACGGTATTGTTTAACGAAACTGTAAGAGAAAATATTGCATATGGTCTTGAGAATTTTCCTGAAGAAGAAATTATTAAAGCGGCAAAAGCTGCGAACGCACACGACTTTATTATGGAGTTGCCTAATAAATATAATACTATTATCGGTGAGAGAGGCACAAAATTATCTGGCGGACAAAGACAACGAATATCAATTGCGCGCGCTTTATTGAAAAATCCTCCCATCATGATATTTGATGAAGCTACATCAGCGCTGGATAACGAATCGGAAGTTTTAGTGCAGGAAGCGATTGAAAGACTAATGAATGAAAGAACCACTTTCGTTATTGCTCACAGATTGAGTACTATAAGAAATGCCGATAGAATTCTCGTTCTTGATCGAGGAGAAATTGTTCAAGATGGCAGGCACGAAGATTTGCTAAAAGAAAAAGACGGAGTTTATAAAAAACTTTATGAACTTCAATTTAGAGATTAATTTTGGTTGACTATGGAATTGTCATCAATACTGGTTGTTAAGAATGAAGAAAGGAATATAAGAGGCTGTCTTTCCAGTCTGTCAAAATGTATTGATGATATAATTGTTCTGGTTGATAACAAGTCAAATGATAATACTCTTTCGATTGTTCGGGAGTTCTCAAATATTAATTATGAAGTGGTTGAATGGAAAGGTTATTCCGAAACAAAAAAATACGCGTTGTCAAAAACGAAAAACGATTGGGTTTTCTGGATAGATGGCGATGAAATAATCACTCAACCATTAGTTGATGAATTAAATAGTTTGGATAAAATAATTGAAAACCTAGTTAAAATTATTAGATGTCCAAA
>CAZEXO010000395.1:0-2763 GCA_964516545.1 uncultured Melioribacteraceae bacterium | reverse complement strand
TCTATCAAAAAACTCAGGATGATCTCACGGCAGGTTCTTCCGACGGGAGACTGCTCAAACTGCCGCATAGTTTCAGAATGTATCCAGCAATAGCCGCTTTTACAAATAAACTTTTCCGGAATCTTTTTTATGATCCCAAACCAATCTTCAACGAAGTTTCACATTCCGAACTTATCTGCGCTAAGGAATCTTTATCCGACGGCGGAATTGAATTTCTTGTTTGTGATCCAGAAAATAATGTTGAAGAAAAAGATTTGCTCATCGGCAAAATGATTGAGCTTTACCTGGCGAAAAAAGATGAGGGTTTTTCTTTCGGGGACATCGCAGTCTTATGCCGCAAGAGGAATAATTTCAGAGAACTTGAAAAAATTATGACTGAAAACAATATTCCTTACGTCGTCATCGGCGGAAGAGGATTTTATCAGCAGCAGATTGTGGGAGATATTTACAATTATCTTTCTTTCCTGATGGATCAGAAAAATGATTCTGCGCTCATTGGTATTTTACGCTCGCCGTTTTTTTTGTTCTCAGATGCGAATCTTTACGATCTGTCCAGAGAAGAAGGACGGACATATTTTGATAAACTGAAAAAATATGTAACCTCAAAAAAATATTTCGGTAACGTTTTATCGATTCTTAATGACCATATTGTTTTATCGGCGACTCATGAAATATCAGCCCTGATCAGGACAATATTAGTGGATACCGGTTACTGGAATATGATTTCATGTTCCGACGATTCATCAAGGAAAATAAAAAATCTTGAAAAGCTTATTTCCCTTGCCGCAAATTTTTCTTCACAGAGTTTTGTAACACTTTATGATTTTATCCGTTATCTCGAACATGCCATCATAAATATTGAAGATGAAGGGCAGGCATTACCTGAGGAAAATATCGACGCGGTGAAATTAATGACTATCCATCAGGCAAAAGGTCTGGAATTCCGGGCGGTGTTTCTTTATAAATGTCATGAGTACGGAAGAGAAACCAAACTGATTGCCAAACATATTGAAACGGATAAAAAGTACGGCATTCTTTCAAAAGTTTATCCGGGAAATAAATATTTTGACGAGCCGCTGTCAGCGCCGATTGTTGCTTTGTATAATTATGTTTCGGGTAAAAGACAATTAGCCGAACTGAAAAGATTATTATATGTTGCAGTCACACGCGCTGTCGAATATCTTTTTATCTCCGGTGAGATGTCGGAAAATTATCGCGAAGATTCATTCATGGGATTACTCAAAAAAGGACTGGCTCCTGATTTTTCAAAAGATCATTACAATACAAGTGAGCTGTTACAATTTATGATTAATTCAGAAGGAGAATATAAATTATCAGATAGAACAATTGAGCTGAATATTCCCATCATAAAAATGATCGCCGGTTCTCTGAGTTTACCGGATAGAAAAAATAATTTTGAGAATGTACGGCGGGAAATAAATTTTTCGAAAATTAATGATTCGATCAGTAATGAGATTATTTCCGCCACCAAAATATCTGTGTTTAATCAGTGCCCGGTGAAATATCAGCTCACTTATGAACTGGGATATTCGGATCTTGCCACGCTTGTGAAAACCGATGTTAATACCTTCGATTATAAATTCAAGGAGGATGAGGAAACATCGGGATACGGAGACTTAAAAGGAAGAATCGTTCATGAGATTTTGGATATTGAACCACAGTTTCAAAATATTGAAAAAGAAGTCGACAGGATTTTAGCAAAGGAATTATCGGCGATTCATATCAACGTGCAAAAAGAAGATATTAAAAAAGAGATTGTTGTTCTGCTGAATAAATATTATAAATCATCAACGTTTATCGAACTACAAAAATTTACCCGCTATCATAACGAATATGAAATTTACACTTCGGAAAAAGATTTTTACCTTTATGGCATAATAGATAAACTAATACCGGGTGATGACGGAATTATCATAATTGATTATAAAACAGACCGCATTCCGGCGGAAGAGATTACTAACCGCGGAGAGAATTATCTGCCTCAATTAATGTTCTACGCGAACATTCTTAGAAAAAAATATTCCGCGTGCAAGACTTTCGAACTAAGAATTATTTTTCTGAATCATCCTGAAAAGGTTTTCAGTCGTACTGTCAGCGAAAAGGAATTATCCGAATTCAACGGCAGGATTCATGAAATAGTTGCATCCATCAGGAATAACAACTATACTCCGAATAAAAATCACTGTTACAGTTGCCAGTACTCTGTTGGGAAAGGTATATGTATAAAAGAGAAATTATGATGATGAAATACCCGCTATTATTGAGCGGTTTTTTATTTGTTGCTGTGTTATCCGGATGCAGTTCATCATTTTCAGTAACACCGCCTGCTGAAAATAAAATTGTAACACCGGTTTGTTATGATTTACCGGCGGATTTTCGTGATGAGATTTTGAAAAACAAAACCATAGAATACTTTTCCAAATTTCTGAAAGGGAAGAAAATTTATGTCGACGCGGGGCATGGCGGAGAAGATAAGAGGAATAAAAGTTTATCAGGCGCTGTAGTTGAAGCGGAAGTTAATTTACGCGTTGCAAAACATCTTCAGGATTATTTAATACAATCCGGCTCAATTGTTTACATGACACGCGAAGATGATATTACCGTTAGTCTTGCTGAACGCGCCGAATCATATAATAAAAGTGACGCGGAGATTTTTGTGAGTATTCATCATAATGCCCCCTCAAAAACCGAGGATTGCTGGACGAATTATACTTCTACCTATTATCATGCCTTTCCTGAGGA
>CAZEXO010000394.1:0-2783 GCA_964516545.1 uncultured Melioribacteraceae bacterium | reverse complement strand
AAACAATTAATTGCTTTATCATATTTTTCCAATCTAAGATATATTATTCCTTTATTGTACCATCCCGTGTAACTGTATGGCTCTATTCTCAGAAAATTATCATAAGCATCAATAGCCGATTGAAATTTTTCCATACTTTCATAACAATAACCGAGTTCATACCATGCTTCGCTGTAATCGTTATCAATAGAAATAGATTTTTTAAGAAATTTTATTGCTGCCTCAAACTCTTCTTTCCTTTCGTATAAAACTCCAAGACTGAATAAAGCTTCCTCGTTCATAGGTTCAAGCAGAATAGCTTTATTTAATGATTCAATTGCGTCGTCGTAATACCCTAGGTTATCTTCGGCAATTGATTTATTAATCAGCGTTTCAACATCATTCGGATTTAGCGAAATTGCCTTCTGGAAGCAGATATAAGCGTTTTCAAAATCAAAAATATTATTCAGAAACACACCTTTAAACTGCCACATTTCGGAACTGTAAGGAGTAATCTCAAGAATGCAATTAACGAGAAATAATCCGTCATCGGTAACGTCATTCTCCATGCACATCTGAATAGTTTCTTCTATGAAATCAATAAAGGAAAAGGTTTGTCCGTTTGAGATATATTCTTTGCAGGTATCTATTCTGTTCTTTAATTCCTCGTCATCAATATACTGATCATGATTACTACTCGCATAGTCATCAGAAAAATTCATTAAAACTCCCAATTACTTTACGCGAAAATCTATTACTATGGTCACTTAAAATCAAGTTGATTTTCTGAGAAGAATTTTGTTCGTGGAATTACTTATCTGAGATGTGATGCAAAAGTCATTTGTCGAAATGCATTCCTTTGCAGATTTGAAATTCATGAGTCGTTAACTCAGCGCCAAATTTATCAGAATATTTTTTGTTGAGAATTTCAACAACGTTTGCGACTTCGTTTTTTTCCATCATGCTGAAAACACTTCTGAATGACGAGCAGCTTATCATTTTTGCTCCTTTCACTAATCCCGATTCGTTTGCTGCGTTTACCAAAAAATCAAGTTTCTCGTTGCTTAGTTCATAATATGTTGACAGATCGGCATGAGATTGAAAAATATTTCCACAAAATTCCTGCATTTTATTTTTCACCAAAAATTCTCTGGATGATTCCACTCTTAATCTTTCATTAACATTATAAAGACATTTGTTATAAACCCTTCGTGGAATCATGTGGATATGTTTTGCCAGAAATTCCGGTTTAATATCTCTTAAATTCCTGATTCCCCAAAGATATAATTTAAGTCCTTTCACACCGATTTCGCATTCTTCAATTCTTTCGTTACAGATATCGCGTGGATTAATAATTTCCTCCCGGGTGTCGAAAATCATAAACCGGCAATTATCATTATCGAACGGAACGTGTTCCGGTTCATCCTTTCTTAAATCGGAATAGAGAAGTGAATTTTCTTTTGCCAAAAGAGAACATTGGAGGGTTGCTTTGTTTGCAATTTTTCCTATCTTAATTTTCCACGCGTTGTAACCGATTTCCACTTTTTCAGTATTCCTAAGTTCAAAATTCATTTTATCATTCAGCGATTCGATCAATCCCATAATTAAGGATGAATAATATCCCAGCCCTATGCATAGCGGAACGTTATGTTCTATATAACAATCAAAACCATATTCCAATTTTCGATGCTTCATTATTTCCCGCAAAACTTCGATTAAAAGACTGGTATTAAAATGCTTCTCGGCAGCAGGCAAAATGCTGACATCGAAGGACGAAACTGGTCCATTACTAATTAATAAATTTATCTTTGTATCAATGCGTTTATTTAAAATTATCGCCGAATAAGTATTTAGGGCGCATCCGATTAAAATACTTTCAGTATAATGTGTATGGTCGCCCAATAAAATGAACCCCGCCGGAGCCGTAAAAACATTATCAGGTACATCACTAAATATTCTCCTGCAGTTCGTCTTTGCTTTTTCAGCAAGTTTTTTAAGATCAGTCATTTTTATCCACAAAGATTTTTACAAATATCAGGTTAATCGTTATAAAAGGAGCAGAACATCCAGTTATCGATTTTAAACATACTCATTTTTTATTTCTTATTGATTGTTATGTCAAAATTTCCTGAATTTTTTGGATTGTTAAAGGTGCGGATCCTTCGTAATGATTGTTAACATTGAGGTAAACATCAACATCATCCTTAAGTAAATTTTTTATCAATCCGCATATTCGTTTTAATTCAGTATCCATCGGCCGAATAATTTTACTCCAATCGCCATCAGTTTTTTCCTCCATTCCGGTTCTGTCGGCGCCATGAAGTCTAATAATTACCGTGGATGGATTAAACTCGCTGAACTTGTCATAAACATCAATGATATCAGGCATGTAATATCCCTGAAGAAACACAAAACTAAGATTATGCTCTTTCAGAAATTCAAAAAAGGCCTTCTGCAAAAAATTCGTATTCCTAATTTCGATGGCGTAATTATAATCCTGATTGGCCCGTTTAAAAAAGAATTCAAGGTTTTTAATAAACTCACTTAGAGAAGACATCTTTGCCTTGTTCAGATATTCGAACTGTAACATTAGCGGCCCCAACTTTTCTCTCATCGGCTGAAGAGAGATCAAGGTTTTTTCCAACAATTCCTGGGATAAAAAATACTCATTACTTATCAATGGTGTAGATTTATCCTTATTATAGAAATGTGTCAGAGTCAGGCTGTTTGGCATTTTAACGGAGAACTTAAAATCTTCCGGCACTGATGATGAGTATTCGATTACAGTTTCTTTTTTCGGAAGA
>CAZEXO010000393.1:0-2803 GCA_964516545.1 uncultured Melioribacteraceae bacterium | reverse complement strand
TTTATGATTGATTATTAAAATGCAAATAGTTATTATTCGAAAGTTGCATATGAAATACTTGAAGATTCTATGGTCGTTAGGAGTTCTGTTTTTTTGATAGATATGTTGAAAACAAAATAATCGAAACTGATCAATAAAAAAAGTTGAGCACCCAACTTAACAGGAAATCGAAATATGAGAATTTATTTTGATTGTTGTAGTTTGCAACGCCCCTTTGATGACAAATCACAGCCACGAGTAGCTGTTGAGGCTGAAGCTGTACTCGTTGTTCTTGCATTGTGTGAATCAAGACAATTAGAGCTTATTTCATCAGATGCTCTGCTATTTGAGATTGGCCATATTCCCGATCATGAACGTGAAACTGATGTATTGGCAATTCTTACGATAGCGAAAGTAACACTTAATTTAACACCAAAAATAGAAAAATTAGCCAGAAGTTTTGGAAAATCAGGGTTGCAAACTCTGGACGCTTTACATTTGGCATTTGCATTTGATTCAAAAGTGGATTATTTTTGTACATGTGATGATAAGTTATTAAAGATAGCTAAGAAGTTATCAGGATTTAATACTAAGGTGGTATCACCAACTGAATTAGTAATGGAGTTAGAATTATGAATATAGAAACAAGACCAATATCTGAAATAAACCGTAAGGCTACTCATATTCTATTTAAAAAATTGGGTGTTGTTGATACCATTCGCTTTTTGAATCAGTTCTCGACAGGTCGTGGTGACTATACAAAAGATCGCGAAAATTGGTTGGATGAAATAACCATGGATGAGGCCATCTCTCAAATAAAAGCCATGAAAAGATGAAACCAACCAGGACGTGAACACCCATCGCTGATTAGTATACCTCCAAATATGCAAAATTCGGGTTTGTGTTGAGTATTTGATAAACTTAAAGAGTATCCGTCTGAACCTCTGTAATGCCATACCTCGACCTGATCGCGGTAGTGGTCATTCCCCCCAACGTGCCTGTCCTGCCGACTTTTCCAGGCGTAGCCGATATGACCATAGCTTTAGTAAAAGTGGTTGGCGAAGACGGAAGCTTATTAGCTTTTGCGCCCGTCCTCCGCAGTAGCCTGCTACGGAGGATGGAAAGGCGGAACCTGCGAATCCCCCAACTCCGTCATTCCCTGGCCCCGACCGGGGAATCCATTTTTTCTTTTTCCTTCATAAAAATCAGGGTTATTTATGATTGATTAATAAAATGCAAATAGTTATTATCCGCACATTCTTAAAATTATGGTTTAAAGTAAAAGTCATATAAATTCTGGTTCATCTTTCTGTATAACATCCTAAAAGTATAGTTATCCAGAACTGGTGAGTGACTTGTTAGGGATATAAATCGTGTTTACAACGACTGATTTTGATGCAATAACTTGGCATGACAATGCTATACATAGCATCCGTATTGTAGAAGGTGAAGATGGATGTGGTGGCGAGTTTATACTCGATATTGACTTTATCGTTGAATGGTTGCCACCAAAAGACAAGAAGTTCTGTTTCCGGATTGCCGCAGCAGACCTTACTTTTCATGATGTATCTGATCTAATTATTTCAGTTGATTATGCATCTGCTACTGCGGCTGTTCAACCAATGACTATCCAAGAAATTCATCGGGAGGTTATTACTTACCCAAATGGGTTCTCCTCATACTCTTGGAAAATTGAAATAAATTGGCCTCCTAATAATTATATTGTTTTTAAGTCCAAGGGTTTCACACAAAAATTAAGAATGGAACCGGTAATCTCTGAGTCTCAATATTTATCGTTCTCGGAGAGGAAGCCATAACCCCTAACATGCTGCTGGTAGGGAAGCGCAAAAGACAGCGCTCCCCACAGCAGCGTCGTTGTGTATATAAGAAAGGAGAAGTCATGAACCAGGAAATATTTAAGATTATCGATGATATGAAAGGACGATGTAAAGCAAACGCAATCGGTGAATCAGACAAACAAACATATTTAATGGTTCAGTCTTCTCGGCTATCCGTTCTCCTCGCAGAAGAAGAGGAAATACGTAGTAAAGAGGTTTCTACCCAAACGGATAAAATTATAAAACTTACGCAATCAATACATTTTCTTACTATAGTAATGGTCATTGTTGGAATTATCCAACTTTATGTAGCTATTTTTAAATGAATACTAAACCAATAAATAATGATGCACTTAAATCAAATCAATAATCATGGAGTTACCACACAACATGGCACTCAACGTGACATGCTGCTATCTCGCCGAATCAGTCTTTCAAGGTTCTGCGAAGTTAAAACTATTAATAACCTTTATCGGTATGCACCGCATGCCCGTTAGTTTTTCGTTATTTTATTAATACCATTAATTCTCATGTCTGAAGTAATAGCCATGGGTACGGAAAAGGAACCAATAAGACCTTCTGTTTTTTCTTTGGCAATCCCATCAAATGAAATTGCCTCAGTAGAGGAAAAAGCATTAGATGGTGATCCCGAATCAGCGAATAGGTTAGTTTCACATTATCAAATGTTTGCATATGATAAGAAATCCGCATTGCACTGGGCTAGGATCGCAGCAGAAAATGGTTCGCTAGTAGGACAGTATAATTTGGGTTTTTTATTGCATGATGATCCAGATCCAAATAATAGGCGAAGAGCAATTTATTGGTTGAAGCGTGTTTCTAAAAGTGATGTCAAGGAGTTGGCTGAAGACGCTAATATTCTTTTAGATAAAATTAAAGAAAATAAAACTAAAGGTATCATCCCTTGACGTCGCCAAATATGAGATATGAGCATCAATGAAAAAGCTTCACACAACAAAACAATAAAC
>CAZEXO010000392.1:0-2840 GCA_964516545.1 uncultured Melioribacteraceae bacterium | reverse complement strand
TCTCAAAAAAAAATACGTGTATGGAATTCATCCTTAGCCGTACAGCATGGGTATGAACTTTTGCTGAAGAAATTATTACATACAATAACACAGCCGGGAAATTACAGGTTATGCTGTTCAGTATTTTTAATACCCGGCAATCGGTCTTAAGGTAATCATCTCACTGTAATTTGAGGGAATTACCGTTAATACTCCCGAAATAATATTGTCGCTGCTGTATAAGTACTGAAGTCTCATGGTAAATTCAGTCCCGTTGGCTAAAGTACCTGTAATATTGAGGTCCTTTCTTCTGTTTTCACCGGCGCCGACTTTCCTTTCTTCCGCTTCACCTCTGAAAATAAAAAACACAGTGCCGTACTGATTAATTATTTCACCATCACCAATTACTCTGGAATTAATGTTGTCATTTGTTTCCTCAATAATTTCCATGGTTAATTCGTAATCGCTTTGGACAGCATGCCAGGTGCCTTCAAGTGAAATTGATTCAGGTTCGGTCGGTGAATTTTCGCAGGCAAGCAGGGAAAAAATAATGAAGAGGGCAATCCCGGGAATTTTTATCAGGCGTAGTACTTCTCTTGTCATCATGACTTTATATTAACCTCCATGTTAATCTGCTTATGTAAGAGTTCTCAAATCCTAAGAACTTACCGGTATTATCGAAATTAATTAAGAACGGTTTATAGCAGGGCGTAAGAAAATTTTAAGAAATTTTCCCGAAAAGAATTTCATTCGATTTATCCATCTCAGATGAAGTTATTCTTTTGTTTTACTTTTACTGTTGAAAGAAGGGGATAAGTACAGGCTAAATTGTTTGCCGGATTTTTTGAAAGAACTGATATTCCCGGATAAGGAACTCAAAAATAGCAAGATAGTGTTAATTTCACATCCAGGGGAAATTGTGATTATTTTAACTTGATTTTGTTTTTATAATTGCTAAATTGCATACTAAAATAGAGACGATGTCCGATAAAATACTATGATGATTTGAAGTTTTAACTATTAGTACGATCCGATGAATAAAAGTGTTTATTTCATAGGATTTCGGTTTTTATTTATGAGTTTAGTATCTCCTGATTGAATGGGCGTAAAGGAGATACGGGGAATTATTAGCTGGGGAAATTTGTGCGGAATTTTACAGATAAAATAAAACTTGAGCTGTACTACACACAATTTTGATCCGGTAAATTATTATAACATTTATCTTCCGATTCACGAAGGGAAGCGGTTAAGTTTTATCTTTTTTTCACTTATGTGAGTGACGCGGCGAAGCTGTATTTAAAGGGGTAAAGTAAAAAGTATAAAGCTTGCGCTGATTTTTAGGCTGAGCTTGCCGAAGTCTCATTGAAGGGTAAAAAGTATTTAACAAAAAAAATAAACAGGTCATTAAAATATTGCTGATGGACACAGAATCGTTCGACAGGGTTTTTTGACGATTAGTAACAGGCGTAGAAATAATCATTTGCAAAGAGAGCTATATGATAAATGATCTGGGAATTTTGCAAGAAAGAAAATGGCTCGAAGATAACCTGAGAAATATTTATTCTGAAGATTCAAAAATACATAATTAACAGGCATCGAAAAGACTCACTGTTTAAAGTGGACTTAATCTTTTTTCCTTTTCTCATTATTCCAAAATTCCATTATTTTTTTTATGTTTTCCTTTTACCTTTATCCTTTTACCTTGATTCTTTTCTCTATGTTGCATAACAATTAATGAATTTTGATACATACAAAGAAAATACCAGTCTATGACTATGATTAAAGAAGCAAAAGTTACTTATATAAACACAGCTGAAAAAGATGATATTCTTTTTTGGAAATCTAAATCGCCTGAAGAAAAACTTTCCATAATTCAGGTTCTGAGGGAGCAATATATTACTCTGTTCAATAAAGAGGAAGAGTATGCTAAAAGCAGAGAAAGACTTCGAAGAGTTTATCGTATTATTAAATAAGCACGAGGTAGAATATTTAATAGTAGGTGCGTACGCTCTTGCCTTGTATTCCAGACCACGAAATACCGGGGACATAGATATATTCATTAACAACAGTGATGATAATGCAACAAAGTTAATATCCGTGTTGAAAGATTATGGATTTGAAAATACGGGTATATCTAAAATGGATTTTATTGAAAAAGGTAAAATTATTCAACTTGGTGTAAGTCCCGTTAGAATTGATATTCTCAATGAAATTGATGGCGTTGAGTTTACTGATGCTTTTTCTAATCTGAAAAATGTTAATTTTGGTAGTCAAGTAGCAAATTTCATCTCTAAAGAAGATTTGATTAAGAATAAACTTTGCAGTAACAGGAATAAAGATAAAGCAGATCTTGAGGAACTGCTCAAATTTGATAACCAGGATTAAATTGATAACAGGAAGGATAATTATTCTCCTGTCCTTTTATTCATTACACAAACTCCGCGGAAAGAATCATACAAAAAACAAGTTGCGCGATCAACAAAATAGATTTTTATAATTATCCCAATAGAACAAAAATGAATACCAGTATACTTGAAAGAATTCGCAAAAAAGATATCACAGTAGGTGTTATCGGTCTTTGTTATGCAGATTTGCCGTTGGCGATTGAATTTGCAGATAAAAATATAAAAGCTATCGGTTTTGATACTGCTAAAAAAACTAAGCTGAAAAATGGTATCAGTCAGATAAAACAAGGAAATATGATTTCGATATGAAATCAGTTGAGCTGACAAAGGAAAACATTGCCGGTTTTGATTTGATAATTTTGGCGACTGATCACCAGGACTATGATTATAAATTTATTTCGGAAAATGAAAAATCATTAACGGGATTAGTATTTACTGTACTATACAATGCATCAC
>CAZEXO010000391.1:0-2895 GCA_964516545.1 uncultured Melioribacteraceae bacterium | reverse complement strand
TGAAATTTATTCATGATATCATCCTTGATGTTGACGGAAGAAATGTAAAACCTGACTTTGTGAAAGTACAACCTCAGACGCGGCCTGATATGCGTGGTCGTTCAAAAGTAAAAATAGGAACAGTTCCTGAATTCGGTTACAACGGTGAAGGTTACAAAATATCGGGTGTTACTGAAGGTTCATCAGCTGATAAAGCGGGACTTCTGGGCGGTGATATCATTATCATGTTTAATGATAAAACTGTAAGCAACATTTATGATTTTATGAATGCAATGTCAGGATTGAAAGAAGGCGACTTTGTTAATTGTAAAGTGAAACGCGGTGAAGAGGAACTGGAATTTAAACTGGAATTATAACTTACAACAAGAGCAAGATGTCTTAATCCTGAAGCATCTTGCCCTTACTCTCATTCTTAATCTTACTCTTCTTCTTAATCTAATTCTTAATCCTACTCTTTTTTATTATTGATAACAATATTTTCCGATCTGGTCTCAATTTCAATTTTGTTATTCTTCTTTCCAATTTTACCATAGCCAAATTCTGAACTGCCGCTTTCTCTTATTCTGAGTGGTAATGTTGTTATTACTTTGCCATAGTTTGCATTAAGATCAAATTCTCCCTCGTAGCTTTTCAGAAGGGAAAGTTCTACTTCACCATATTCATTTTTAATTTTTACTTCCGAAGGATTACTAATCATGTTAAGTCGTATTTCACCGCTCCGATTAAGCATTTTAATTTCTCTGGCATTTAGTTTTTCTATCCTTATTTCACAATATTGAGTTTCAAAATAAATATTACCCTCAATACTTGAACCCGTTATGGTCTCACTTCGCGAAGTCAGATCAATATTTCCTTTTACATCACTGAGATTTATTTTTGAATATTGATCGTCGACATTAATATCCCCGGTAATTTTTGTCAGACTGATAGAGCCCGATCTGCCTGTGATAGAAATTTTCTTTCCATGTATATCTTCTATACCTGAAATATCCATCGTGCAATAAGGTCCGTCAATTGTTAAACCTTTGGAGTTACTCACAAGAATATTTTCGCTTCTGTTTGTTATTCGGGTAAAACCGTTCACATCATAAATTTTCATATTCATATAAGGTGCGTCCACATCAAGATTACCATTAATGTTTTTTACTTCCATATTACCGCTTCGTGAACTGATTTTAGTGTGACCTGAAATATCTTCGAGAAAAACATCATTGTAATCAGCGGATATTCTCATTTCACCGGTAAAATTTTTAATCTTCAACGTAGAACTTCTGGTCAATAATTCAAGATTACCTTTGCAGCCAATTATCTCCGTTTCGCCATACTCATTCTCAAGATTCTGAACATTCTCGCAATTTTTCAAAAGAATTTTATTACTTCTTCCCGGTAGATCCAACTCGCCTTTTAATCCGTCAAGGATTATTTCGCTGTATCTGAAATCAGCTGCAAGTGCGTTAGAACGCGGAACATAAATCACACCTCTTATTTCTTTATTGACATAGAAACTGAATTTGAGTTTGAATATATCCCAAAAAGACCAACCGTTTCTGTCCGGTTCGTTAAACACCAATGATAATTCCGATTTATTTCGTCTTTCATTTATACTGAATTGCTTAATGTATTCTTTCTCATATTCATCATCACTGGAGCTTATTTCAATTTTAAGATCAACCTTCACCTGATTACTGTCCCAGCTCATCACTTTCACATTCATTCCCGAAACTGTTTCGATATTTATTTTCATATTTGGGCTGACTTTGAAACTCGTTTTGTATTCTTTACTTCTTTCTGCGTAAAGTGATGATACTATCAGAAAAAGTAAAACCATACAGATATTATATTTCTTCATAACTTATTCCCCTCCATTTCAATTATTTTTTCCAGGACTTCTAATTTCATTTTATATAATTCACGAAGCCTTTCCTGTTTGATTCGCGAGTAATCGTTTTTATATCCTTCATTTTGAAAAACCTTTATCGCTTTGTCTATGTCATTAAGCTCCTCCTTTTTGATCTGAATAAATTCATCAACAACTATTGATTCACCGGATATTTTTGTTTCAGACAGATTTTTTTCAAGCTGTGTTATCGCATTTTGATAGGCTGAATTTATTCTCAGGTTCATGGGCGTATTTTCATACATCAATCCTCTGATAACAGAATAGAGACCTATGCAGGCAAACAGTAATATAAAAGCCGCGGCAAATCCCAGGGAAAAACTTATTTTGTGAAAAGAATATTCCGTCCTGAACTTCTTTCCATGAAACTCTGATTTGATGTTTTTCCATATTCTTTTTTTCTTTATAGAAGATAATTTTTCTTCTTTATAAAATTCATCGCTATTAGTCATATTAACCTCTTTCATCATTCCATTTTTTTCTTAAATAAGTCTTAGTTCTGCATAAAGTAGTGCGGGAGTTTTGTTCGGTTATTCCCAGCATTTCTGAAATCTCGGAATGAGCGTAACCTTCTATCTCGAAGAGAATAAATACTGCCCGTTTTTCTTCATCGAGATCAGAGAGCAGCCATTTCATATCATGGTACCACTCGAATGTTTCATCAACTCTGTCTTCACCGGCAAATTCAATTTCCGGGGGAAAGTCTTTCTCAAAAATATTTTTACGGGCGTATTCATTTCTCATTTCATTAATCCCGATTTGGAATAACCATGTGATAAATTTAGACCTGCCTTCATACTTATCAATATTACCCGAACACATTTTTCTCATTGTGACAAACAATTTACTTGAATTGTCAGCAACGTAGTCTTCGTATATTCTGACTTTCTTAAAGTAGTCATATTTTTTCGGTTTCTCTAACCTTATGTCGATTTCACTAGGTATGTCTTTGTCATTTAGGTCTCGTCTAAAGAAAACACAATTTTCATTTATTAGTT
>CAZEXO010000390.1:0-2898 GCA_964516545.1 uncultured Melioribacteraceae bacterium | reverse complement strand
TATCGGTAACTACCGAGGCCGAGAAGTTAAACGGTGCCGGTTGAACCACGGTAAAGTCTTCAGTAAGGGTACACTGGTTGTCGTCTTTCACCGTAACCGAATAGGTACCGGCAGAAAGGCCGGTCTGGTCCTGGTTAACCGGCACAATGCCGTTACCGTTGATGGTGGTCCAGTAATAGTTGTAATCATCTGCTTTGGTGCCGCCGCTCACGGTGATGTCAATAGCCCCGTCCTGTCCGTTGTTGTAACAGGTAACCGGTGTAATCACACTGTCGATGGCCAGTGCCGCCGGCTCTGAAACAACACCTGCAATAACGGCGGTGCTGTCGTTGGCATCGGTAATGGTAACCGTGTAAGTGCCGGCTGCCAGGTTATCGGCCACCGGGTTGTTAAGCGAAGTATTGTGACTCCATGAATAGGCATACGGTGGCCTTCCAAAATAAGGAGTAGCAGTAAGCATCCCATCGCTCAGCCCGTGGCACGATACCATCCGCTCATCGGTGATCACGGCTTTAAAGGCTTGCTGGTATATGGCAAAGAAGAGGTCGCTTTTGTTGATGTTGTTGCTGGTGTAAATCTGGTCGCCGATTTGGATTTGGGGGGAGCGAAAATAGCCGGAAATATATGCTCTTGAACTCAAGTCCATTTTTACAATTTTCCCTGCATCTTCATAATCACCAGTGCCAAAAATACTAACACCAGATATAGGATCACCTATTTGATTAAAAACAGCAAGGAAAGCATCTGAATTATTAACTCCAGTTGTGCGAAGTGTATCATTATTGAAAACGATCTCATCCGTAAAAAAGCCTGTTGCATAAATCACATTGTTGCGGACAACAAAATCCAAATAATTGTCTTTTGCACTGCTGCCTTTACGAACAAACCATTGAATAATTCCGCTTCTATTGAATTTACCAATATATGTGTCAGATCCTTCTGAATTTCCTGAATAGGTATTGATTAAGGATTCAGTTGAATCAACGTAAATTTCTGGACTAGTATAATTTCCTAAAAAGTATATATTATTAAATTCATCAGTAGCCAATGATCTTATACTTTCGGCATTTTGCCCTCGTATTATTCTGACCCATTGTCCATTCCCTTGTAAGTCAGTTTTGTAAAGAAAGGCATCAAATGCAGCTGAATAGCTAGATATTGTTTTAACATCAAAAATGAGATCACCTTGAAAATATCCACCAAAAAAATATGAATCATCCGTTAAAGCAATTCTATAAATTCGACTTAAATTATTCGTTCCTAAAATCCGTTTCGTCCATTTGTGCGCTCCACTAAGATCAAATTCAGATATAAAATTAGACGTATGTCCATTAGTTAGAAAGGTATCCTTATCCGCCACTAAATCCCCAATTATTAAAGTATCCCTATACGCCCCACAAAGGACTAATTTATTATTGAAGTATTTAATATCTGATGAAGTTTCTAATCTTGTTGATGAGCCAATTTTTTTTGCCCATTGTAAGTTTCCGTTTAAATCGTACTTAGCAAGAAAAATATCTCCAGTTGTTCCAGATGAGATTAACGAATCATTAGGCGAAAATTTGCAATTACTAAAAAATGTACCGGTAACATAAATATAATTATTATCTGTTGTAATTCCTCCGTCGATATCCATCCCCTTGCCGCCTATTTGTCTATTCCATAGCACATTACCTTGAGGATTTATTTTTGTCACAAATAGATCACGACTACCAAATGAAATTGCGTTATATGGAGAATAAACTGTATCTGTAAAAAATGATAGAATATAGGTGTTGTTTTGTAGATCCATTATGGTATACCTCGGCTCAATATTAGAACCAGGAATTGATGTTGATAATAACCAATCTTGAGACTGTATATTTAATATTAAGAACCAACAGCCAAGAACAAATGTAATGGTTTTCATTAAGCGCCTCCTAAACTATAAAAATACTCATCATCTTCTGGTCCGTCAGTAACATCACCCCCCATTGTTTCTTTAAAATCCAAAACATAAAAATCTGGTGGGGTATAAGTCTTTTTTTCTATATTTTCTTCTGTTTTCATTTTATTGAATTTGGTCTCTCTAAAGAAAAATCTTTCTTACATTACTTTCATTCATCGGTAAATAGTCTAATACTCCGGTTATTAGCAATGATGCATGTGCACATCTTTTACCTCCGTCTTCAAAAAGGGAAAGATACACTGAACTGTCAGCACCAAAATTTCTATATAGATAACGGGCAGTTAATACTTTATTCAAACAGGTCATGGGCCAGGGAATCACTTTTTCTAATCTGTTCATACTTATTGTAATAATTCTTCTATGAAAATCTAGATTTACTTTTGTTGGATTATTGATAGATTTGGATTTAAGTAAATGTATATAATACTTCAAAGGCAAAAGTTTAACAGTAACATAAAATAAAAATGATAAAAAAAAGCCTTTTAACAAAACATACTGTTCAGTTCGAGGCAATTTTAAATATTTAATTATGTAAAACAATGATTTCATAAATTCTTTTGATGTTAACCAGGAATTACTTTAATGATATAAGTTTTTTATCCCGGAGCTTTTCCAGAAAACGAATTGAATCCGTTTTGGCTTGTTCAGTATCTACATCAAATTCCCGGGTAATTTTATCTAAAAGATCCTGAAAGCTAACAGGGTGCTCAAGCGAATTCCATATCCTACTCCCCACCTGATCCATCCCATAATACTCCCCATTTTCAATAGAGAGCATTACCACCTCTCCGTCAATTTCATTGAAAAGCAGGTCGTTTCTGCGCTGGATGAGGGTATCCGGCCCGATCTCCTTTTTCTTCGCCAGCAGTCCCATGTCTATGTGATGATTACAATGCTATTAAAGTTATGTAAATATACTAATATTTATTAAGATTCTGAATGACTTATCA
>CAZEXO010000389.1:0-2904 GCA_964516545.1 uncultured Melioribacteraceae bacterium | reverse complement strand
ATTCCTAAAGCAAGAGGAATTATTTCATCAATTTTAAAATCAGACAGCCGGATACTAATCGATCCCGAGCCGCAGATTGTTATTCATAGTCTTGGTGACAGCAGTGTAAATTTCGCCGTGAGACCCTGGGTGAGCAAAGAGAATTACTGGGATGTATATTTTGATATAACTGAAAAAGTCAAGCTGAGATTTGATGAAGAGAAAATTTCAATTCCGTTTCCACAACGAGATGTGCATATCTATAACAAATAAAAAAAGCCGATAGAATAATTTTTCTATCGGCTTTCATCTTTTAACTAGTAATAAAACTTCTATTAAAACTGTATTCTTTTCTTTGATCTTTTGGAATACTCAAGCACAAAAGGTGTTGCTACAAAAATTGAAGAGTAAGTACCGATTATTATACCAAAGAATAATGTGAACGCGAAACCTCTTAAAACTTCACCGCCGAAAAATAACAATGCCGCAACAACCATAAGAGTCGTCATTGATGTAATCACAGTTCTGCTCATTGTTCTGTTTATGGCGTGATTCATGTTTTCTTCTAGCTCGGCTGTTTTATGGATTTTTATATTCTCTCTGATTCTATCGAACACAATAACCGTATCATTCACTGAGTATCCTACTAAGGTTAGAAATGATGCGATAATGCTCACAGAAATTTCAAGGTTTAGTCCGGGAATCACTCCATACAACAATGAAAAAAGACCAAGTGTGATAATCACATCATGGAACAGAGCGGCAACGGCTCCGACAGCGAACACAATTTTAAACCTGAATCCAAGATAGATTAGCATTCCAACGAGAGCGAGAAAAATAGCCAGCAAAGCATTCATTTTAAGCTCATCGCCAATTTGAGGTCCAACTTTATCTTCTTTCAATACAGTTAGTTTATTGTCAGTGTAGTGTTCAATCAGGTTTTCTTCTATCCAGTCTGAGATACCAAATCTGATAATTATCTGATTATTACCAGCTTGAGCTAAGAGGGGAGTAGTTTGAAATCCACTTTGCACCAAAGTTTCAACAACTTCATCAACCCTTAATGTGTCTGAAATTGCATAGGTGACTGAATTGTAAGTTGAGTCAGTTATTGTTTTACTGATGTCAGGCAATTTTGAAGTGAAAACATCATCAATCGATTTCAGGATGTTGGGATATACTTCAGAGGGTAATTGCTGAAGAGCTGTTTTAATCAGTACTCCTTGTTCTCCGCCGAAGGTTTTTACCTCAACTTCACCGATTCCGATTCCGTTAATAATTTCTCTAACCTCGCCGATTTCAATTGGTTTTTCAAAACTCAGGGCTATTTCTGTTCCACCTTTGAAATCAATACCAAGTTCAAGTCCTCGAACAACAAGACTAATTATCGCAATAGATAATAATATTCCGGAAATCACGAAACCAATTTTCTTTTTCCCCAGAAAGTCAATATTTAGATTCTCTAAAAGTCGCATTTATTTATTTTCTCCTAAAAACTTTTTTATCCCACGTTTATTTTCATACCTTTTGCAGCCATAATATCCAATACCACTCTTGTTATTACAAGGGCGCTGAAAAGAGTGCAGGCAATACCTATCATGAGTGTAAGAGCAAAACCCTGAATCGGACCGCTGCCGAATTGATAAAGAATAACACCGGTAAAGAAGGTGGTTATGTTTGAGTCGAATATTGCGCTGAATGAATTTGAGAATCCGCTATCGATCGCCGCTTTCATTGTTTTGCCGGTTCTAAGTTCTTCTCTGATTCTTTCATAAATTATAACGTTCGCGTCAACGGCCATACCAATTGTAAGAATAATACCTGCGATGCCTGGTAAAGTTAAAGTTGCCTGGAAGCCGGCAAGAATTCCCATAATGAAAATCACTGTAAAAAATAGCGCAAGATCGGCTATAGTTCCTGAGACTTTGTAATAAAAAATCATAAAAAATGCTACGAGTACGAAACCGACAAGCATTGAGTTTAAACCCTGTCTGATGGAGTCCTGACCTAATGATGGACCGACTGTTCTTTCTTCAATAATTTCAACTGAGGCTGGTAATGATCCTGCTTTAAGAACAATTTCCATTAATTTTGCTTCTTCAAGATCTGCCATTCCGGATATTCTCGTATTTCCTGAAGGAATTTTTTCCTGGATAGTTGGTGCAGAATAGATATAACCATCCAACATCACGGCAATTCTTTTGTCAACATTTGAACCGGTTATTAAAGCCCAATCTCTAGCGCCTTCAGAATTCATCTCCATTGAAACTATTGGTTCGGTAGTTTGCGGATCAATGTTAGCCTGAGCATCTTCAATTACATCGCCGGTTAACTCAGGAGTTTTATTTACCAGGAACAGGCGATAAATATCCTGATCTTCCTGAGTAACTTCCGGTTTAGCCGAGAAAACAAATTCAACATTGTCAGGGATTAGTTTTTTAATTTCCTGTCTAGCCAAATATGATTTAATCACTTCTCTGTCTTTATCTTTAACATAAGCGTCGGCAAAAGGACTCTGCGGATTTACAATTGCTAGGGAGAAGAATGGGTGTTCTTTTGCAAACTGTTCGGCAGTCTCTTCCGCATCGGTGCTGTCAATAACCTCTGAGGCTGATTGATCAACATTCAATGAAGATGCGAGTACTTCATCAATTCTGTTAAGTATCGGAACAGTGAATTCAGCATCTTTAACTAAACGAAATTCAAGAACAGCCTGACCTTGCAGAAGTCGTTTTGCCTCATCTTCATTGCTGAGTCCCGGTAATTGAATAATAATTCTTCTTGAACCCTGTTGCTCAATGCTCGGTTCAGATACGCCGTATTGATTTACTCTATTGCTTATGATTTCAATTGCGCGACTCACGGCATCAACTTCCTGTTCTTCCAGTCGGCTTATTATTTCCGCATCATCCTCGCGAATTGATC
>CAZEXO010000388.1:0-2932 GCA_964516545.1 uncultured Melioribacteraceae bacterium | reverse complement strand
ATTGTAGTAATAGTCACATCTTTTTCTTTCCTTATGGAAAGTTGTAAAGATGTTGTAACCAATCCTTTCTCTTCAACAGGAAATGTTATTTGTTATGAAAAATTAATAAATAATCATTGGGAAATAATAACAAATAATGTAGCGGGGAACTCTCCACAGAACATATCAAATTATTCAGATGATGACGAATACCCCAAATGGTCACCTGATGGAAAATATATCGTTTATTCTCGTTCGCAACCTTTGGGTGGGTTATTAATAATTGTATATGATAAAGAAAAAGGAACCAGCGAGGATATATCCGGTGGAGGCGGAGCTGATTCACGACCACGCTGGACGCAGGACAATAAAGTTTTCTTTGGATACCCTCATTTTTGGTCGAATTATCATGGAACATATCTAATGGATCCTGATGGCAGCGATAGAAAGAAGATTCTGGATACTACCGCCACAATTTTTTTCTATAATGACAGTTATACTTTTATTTATATTGTTGATAACAAAGTATATAAAACTAATATAGATAATAGTTTCAACGAGCTTGTTCTAGAGCTTCCCGGGCCCGGTTCAAATGACTTTGTTACAGTTAGAGACTTTAACCCCTTAACAGGAGACTTACTTGTTAACACCAACATTTTAGAAGACTCTCCTAATGCAATTGCAACTTTTAATGTGGATACTAAGAACTATAATCTTCTAATTTCTGCTGAAGAAAACTATATACTCTATTTACAAAAGTATTCGAGCGATTTTTCGAAGATTGTATTTATCGAACATAGTAGTAACGATGAATATCTTTCTATTTATGAAAATAGTCAAAAGAAAAGACTTGTTAGAATTCCTGCAAGTTCTCCCTCGGTTTATTTCAGCTATGTACCGATGGAGTTTTCACCCGACGGCAAATACATTGCCTTCTCGAAACAGATTTTTCATAATAGTGATAGTGAATGGGTCTCATTTTCTACTCCTCTATTTATAGTTAATGTTAATGACGGGACAGTGCACCAACTTGAAGAAGAGGCGCACGGACCTTCCTGGAATCCACAACCGTAAATTAAAAATGTTAACAATCATTAACATCTGAAATAAAAGAAGGAGGTGAAAAGATAAAATAAAAAATGAAATCATTATTAAAAAGCATGAGCGGCGAAGATCGCACCTACGCCGCTCATTATTAAAACAAACAAATGGTTCTTTAACGACTATTACTGTTCTACAAATCAGGACAGTTGTAAACCGTTTTTGTTTGTTAGGTGCATTTTACAAATATCATGATATATATCCAACTTTTAATCAAAAACAGATGGAGACATTCAATGAAAAAGAGTATCAAAATGTACTTAATAACATTTATACTAGCTCTTGTCTTGGCTCCGGTATTTTATGCTCAAGGCAACGAAAATGATAAAGGGAAATCCTTTTATACTTCACAAGAAGTAAAACAAATGTGTGGTGTGCCGGTAGATACATTAATAATGAAAAAAGTGCTTGCGAAACAGGATAGTATGTATAAACATTATAAGGAGGAAAAGAAATCGAAACTGAACAAAGTAACAACAATCCCCAATTGGCAAAGCATGATGAGTATTGTGGAAAATCAAGGCGCTTGCGGGAGTTGTTGGGTACATGCAGCTACAGGAATAATAGAAGGACAATTACATATTTTATATGGTTCCAGAATAGGCAATAGCGGTATTGATTTGGATGAATCTGATATTCCGGGCGCTTGTAACAGAGGCTTTCCTACTGAGGCTGAAGACTATATACAAACAAATAAAATTGGTCCTGAAGTAGGCTCATACCCAAATCTGGGGAATACAAAATGGGACATTATTTCTTACAGCACAATATCCGGAATTACAGCAATTAAAAATGCACTTGAAAACGGACCCGTTGCAGCATGTTTTTATGTTTTTGCCGATTTTTCACCGTTCTTTACCTCTAACCCAACCGATATATATCGTTATGACGGTCAAAGTGTCCTTGAAGATGCACATGCTGTTGTAATCGTAAGCTATGATGAAGACAATGAGTATTGGTTATGCAAAAATAGTTGGGGAAGTGATTGGGCAGATGGCGGATATTTTAGAATTGGTTACGGCGAGTGTGGAATAGACTCTTGGGAAAATAGTGTTGTAACAGTAAACTCAAGTTGTTATGGAAAAATTACTCCTAACCTAATACCGAATTTAAGTACTGCTCTAAATTATTCTTTTGTTAATGATGAATTGGCTTATGTGATTGGTAATTACACATTATCTAGTAACGCTTTTGTTTCTTCAAACGCTACAGTAAAAGTAAACTCTGACGCAACAGTAAATCTAGTAAACGGTAGTAATCGCTATTCAATAATTTCCACCGGTGGAACAATTATAGATAATGGCACAATAAACGGTGTAAGAGCGAAAATAAAAAACGGGTCAACCCTAAAAGGACTCTGCGGTACAATAGAATCAGCAATTAACGCTGCATCTTCAGGGTACACTGTAGAAATAGCAAACGGTACAATTAACGAAAGTTTTTCAATTTACGGTAAAGATGATATTATAATCACCGGTGCCGGTGCAACATTAACCGGAACACAATCATTTTATTGGTGTGATAATTTAGAGTTCTGGGGTTTAACTGCCAACCAGATAAACGCCTATTATTGTACTAACCCCTGGTTCTACAATGAGATATACGGCTCGCTTTCAGGAACCGGTCTTGGCGTATACAATTGTACAAATTTTTATATCTGCGGCGGTGTTTATAATTGTAATACCGGCATAAATGCATATGCTACAACCGGCTGCGCTACCGGTGACATCAATTATAATAACACAAGCGTATCATCCTTGTCAGGTGCAAATGTTCAGGTTTCTCTTGCCGGGTTATGTTCATCCATAAATTATGATTTCAGCGTTACATCATCCGGTTACATAACTTCCGT
>CAZEXO010000387.1:0-2957 GCA_964516545.1 uncultured Melioribacteraceae bacterium | reverse complement strand
CATGATTCATTTGTGATAAAAGTGAGAAAATATTTCGCTACATCAACCATGCAAGTATCTTCATCCATTACAACAAATCCGCCTGAACCCATCATCGCGCCGACAGCTCTTAATGAATCGTAATCAACAGGTGTATCTATTACTTCATCTGGTAAACAACCGCCTGAAGGTCCGCCTATCTGAACTGCTTTAAATTTCTTTCCGTCAGGAATTCCACCGCCGATATCAAATATAATTTGTCTCAGTGTAACACCCATTGGTATTTCAACAAGACCGCTGTTTGCTATTTTCCCGCTCAGAGCAAAAACTTTTGTGCCTTTACTATTTTCAGTTCCCATTGAAGAATACCATTTTCCACCGCGGGCAATAATGTTTGATACATTTGAAAATGTTTCGACATTATTGATTACGGTTGGTTTACCCCAAAGACCCGAAACCGAAGGATAAGGAGGGCGAGGTCTCGGCATTCCTCGTTTGCCTTCAATAGAAGCGATAAGAGCTGTTTCTTCACCACAAACGAATGCGCCGGCGCCTTTTTTCACTTTCAGGTCAAAATCAAATCCGCTGTTAAGAATATTTTTCCCAAGTAATCCGTATTGTCTGCATAATTTAAGTGTGTTCTCAAGTCTTTCAATTGCCAAAGGGTATTCGGCACGACAATAAATGTATCCAAAAGAGGCACCAATCGCATAACCACCTATTATCATACCCTCGACAAGTTTGAAAGGATCACTTTCGAGCACAGACCTATCCATAAATGCACCCGGATCGCCTTCGTCTGCGTTACAAATTATATATTTTTTTTCTGCTTTCTGTAAATATGCGCCTTCCCATTTTTTATAAGTCGGGAATCCTCCGCCACCGCGACCTTTCAAGCCGCTTTCCATTATTTCATTAATTACTTCTTTTGGTGACAAAAGTCTTAATGCTTTATCAAGTCCTTTAAATCCTCCATTGGCAATATATTCATCAATTGAGGTTGGATTGATGATTCCGCAATTTTCAAGTACAATTTTTTTCTGATGTCTGAAAAAAGGAATCGAGTTTATCGCTGGTAATTTATCTGTACCTTCGCCATGAACACCCAGAACTTTTTTCGTAAAAACAGTTTTTTCAATTAATGTTTTCTTTATCAATTCGGGAACATCTTTGGGCGTAACCTCGGCATAAGCTATTCTTACAGAATCAGGCAATTTAATATCAACAATAACTTCTTTTGCGCAGAAGCCAATGCATCCTGTAGGAATAATTTCAGCGACTAAGTTATTGTCAGCCAATTCTTTTTCAATAGCTGCTTTAACTTTCGCGGCTCCGCTTGCTAATCCGCAGGTTCCCATCCCGATAAAAATCACAGGATTTTCATGAACTTTATAAGTGAGTCGTTTATTCAACTCTTCGTATTCTTTTTTACATTTCTCATCGTGATGGCATAAAGGACCACTTGTGCAACAAGCAATAAATTGTTCACAGGGTTTTTCGGGTGAATGCCAGCATTCACTGCAATTCAAATCTAAAAACGTTTTCATCATGCGCTCACCGCTTTTTCTGATTTCGATATTGTTTTTTCTTCTTTACGATATTTACTTAATATTTTCGGAATTTCTTTTACCGTTACCCTTCCAAAGTATTCATCATTAATGCAAATTACCGGAGCGATACTGCAAGCGCCAATACAAGCAACTGTTTCAAGTGTGAATAATTTGTCGCGGGTTGTTTCGCCGGATTTGACATTTAATTCGGATTCAACGGCAGCCAAAACATTTGCGCTATTCTTAACATGGCACGCAGTACCTCTGCAAACACGAATAACATTTTTTCCGAGAGGTTTCAGCCTGAACTGATTATAAAAAGTCGCCACGCCGTAAACGCTGCTTAACGGCATATCGATAAACACGGCAACATCTTTTAAGGCTTCTTCAGGAAGATATCCGTATATCTCCTGGATATCCTGGAGCACAACAATCAGATTACTTCTGTCTTTTGGAGGATAATTTTTAAAGATTTGTTCATGCATAATCAACACCAATTTTGTATATAACATAAATGTCTATCCAAATTATATGCCACAGATATTTCGGAGAAAAGATTGATTATTGGTCTAAATACTGCGTTTTGATTAAATAAGACTTCAGAGTTTCTTATTGTTAAGAATGAATAGAAAATATTTCCGAATTTTGAAATGGGTATAAAAGAATAGAAAATTTCTTTTAGACAGTAAATCAATTATTCTAAAAAAGAGTAATTGTCGTAAAACTAAAAATTCAGTTTTTCGTTTTTCTGAATCGATTCATCCAGCATTTTTTGCTTGAATTCAGCAAGTTTTTTATGTAAAGATTCATCAGAAATTGCAAGAATTTGAATTGCCAGTAATGCAGCGTTTTTTGCGCCATCGATAGCTACTGTTGCTACGGGAATTCCGGGCGGCATCTGAACTATTGAATAAAGAGCATCTAAACCTTCCAGTGATTTCCCTTTCATCGGAACGCCGATTACCGGAAGTGTCGTATGTCCGGCTGTTACTCCTGGCAAATGAGCAGCCATTCCAGCCGCAGCAATTATAACTTTCAATCCTCTTGCTCTGGCGGATTTTGCATATTCAGCATGTATGTCAGGAGTTCTGTGAGCGGAAATTATTTTTACTTCAAATGGTACATCAAATTCTTTTAGCTGACTGATGGCTTTTTCCATAACTGGAAGATCAGAATCGCTGCCCATTATTACGCCAACAACTGGTTTATTCATTATTACCTCTTATTTCTTCCGGTAGAATTACGGGTGTAAAGTTAGGATGTTTATTCCAGATTTTCAATCGAAGACAAAAAAAAGGGGCTTTGAAAGCCCCATGAATTATTTACGATTTATCGATCCTACTCCTGAGATGTTTGTTTCAACATCATCAGGATCACCGTAGTAGTCAACTGAACCGACTCCCGAAACATCAGCTTCTAAATAAGTAT
>CAZEXO010000386.1:0-2970 GCA_964516545.1 uncultured Melioribacteraceae bacterium | reverse complement strand
TTCGGCAATAACTTTAATGGAATCAAGACTTTCCTTGCCTATTTTATTCATCTCATTAATACCGCTGTAAGTATTTTTTGAAATCTGTTCTGTCTGTCTTGCATTATCAGTATTCTGCTGAATATTGCTCACCATCTCTTCCATCGAGACAGATATTTCTTCTGCCGAGGAAGCCTGTTCACTGGCCCCCTGTGCCAGCTCCTGAGATGAGTTGTTTAAGAGATCGCTTGCATGAAGGATACCGTTCGCATTCTGAATTACGTTAGTGATGATTTGTTTCAATCGCAATGTCATCTGGCTGACAGCCGACAGCAATTCGCTGATCTCATCCTTCCCTTCCACCTGTATATTATTCGACAGATCACCTCCTGCAATGTTCTTAATGAATTCCACAGATCGTGAAACCGGGTTGGTTATGCTTTTGGTCAATAATATACCTGATGCGATAATGAGCGCAAGAACAAACAGATTGATCCACAAAGAGATTGTTAAAATACCTGAAACGGATTTCTGGCTTTTAAGGTAAAATTCTTCTGCTTTGTTTAGGCCCATGTCTGTGAAACGGTCCATAACATTGCGCATCATTTCAAAAACAGCAGCGTACTCGCCATAATAGATCTCAAGTGCTTTAAGGGAATTATCACCTTTTAAAGTATTTATGATCCTTGTGGTTACCTCTCCCAGTTTTTCATATTCATTGTGGAACACCTGATTTTCCTTTGCAAATTCTGTTTTATCTTTCATCCTGAAACTTTCTTCAAATTTTGCGTAACGGGCTCCTATCTGATTATAGTTTTCCCATACAGCAGCAACTTTTTCTTCAAGTCTGGCAAATTCGTTCAGGTCCACATCATGAATGGCATGGCTTAATGCCAGGCTCGACTGGTAAGCATCCCTGTCAGCCTCTACCAGAAAATCAATACTCTGCAGGTTTACATTATAAATTTCATCAATATACTTGTTTATTGATTTTATTCCGGCCATGGTATAAACAATGCCAACTCCTGTGATAAGCACAATAGAAAGGAAGACCAATGTAAGTCTTCTCCCTATCTTCATATTGTTTAAAAACCTCATCGTGTTTTATTTGATTATTGAAAGTTGTAACAGCACTATTAAATTTAGTCAAATTATTATCCAATACCTAAACATAATGACAAATACAACTATTTATATTTCAGTACGTTGTGCAATATTAAAAGCCATATGATGAACCCGGATAACCGCTCATTATTGGCCGACAGGGCATTCTCCTATCTATTTATGGTTGCCTAAAATATTTAATGTATTTTTCAGCAATTAATAACAAAAGGATACAAAACACATCCTGAGTGTATGAGAAAATCAAACCAGAAAATAACCGACAAGGATACCATTGAAAGTATTCTGAAAAAATCATTGATATGCCGGATAGCCATGATTGATGGAAACATGCCTTATCTGCTTCCATTCAATTACGGATATTATGAAAATTGTATCTACATTCACTCTGCCCCGTCAGGGAAGAAAATTGATGTGCTCGGAACAAACCCGGAAGTTTGTTTTGAAATAGAGGAACAGGCCGAAATTCTCAGGGATGAAAAACCTTGTTCATGGTCTACCCTTTACAGGTCGGTGATAGGTCATGGTAATGTTGAAATAGTTTCGGATGACAGGAAAAAAGAGCAAGGGCTTCGTATCATAATGAAACATAACGGAGCCACAGAACCATTTACCTTTGAAGAAAATAATATAAAACAAATGGTGATATTAAAATTGAAAATTGAAGATATCACCGGAAAACAGTCGTCAAACTGGAACAAAATTGCCTGGATGCAAAAATATAATATCGAAGCGGAGAGGCTGGTATTAAGGGAAATTACTCCTGACGATATGGAAAAAATTCATGAATTGAGGTCGTTCCCGGAAGTTGACAGGTATAATACCCTGGGCATCCCTAAAGATCTGCAGGAAACGGTTCGAATATATAAAGGGGTTTTCGATGACAAAAAAAACTATCAGCGTAAAAATATTGCCTGGTGTATTTTCCTTAAAGATAAAGACCAGTTCATCGGTCAGGCGGGAATGAGCCTTTCAGCAGACAGGTTCAGACTTGGAGAAATATATTACAATCTTCTGCCGGAATATTGGAACAAAGGCTACGCAACAGAAACAGCCAGGGCGCTTATTCAATTCGGTTTTAATGAAATGGGGCTCCATAAGGTAGAAGCAGGCGTTGCAACAGAAAATGTACGGTCCATCAGGGTACTTGAAAAGGCAGGAATGACCAGGGAAGGATTGCGAAGAAAAATATTACCGATCAGGGGGGAATGGAAGGACAATTACCACTATGCTATATTGGAGAGCGATTAGAGAATATGATATAATCTGAAGCAACTAAACGTTAAATGTACCATCTGTATAGTAATTAGTTCAGTCTTATTGCACTTAACTAATTGTATTAACCATTCTTCGACAATGAAAAAGGCCATACTAATTTTTATGCTATCTGCGAGTATGTTAAAAATATCAGCGCAGGATTACCAAACAATCTATTCCGACAGAATAGCCTATTTTATCAGCCAAGAGAATATTCATAGTGTCAGGATTGATTCTTTTGAAACCGATAATGATTCTATCTTTTATTTAATGAAAAACATAAGGCAAATTGATTGGGACTGTTTTACCCCATATGGGGCATCCTGGCTAGGGGATAAAATAATTATTAAGGAAAACGGATACAATTACTTTTTTAATTTCAATAATGACACTATCAAAATAAATACAAAAGCTAAGACGAATGAAACCTGGACAGTCTATTATAATGAAGATATTATTGTTGAAGGTAGAATAACAGGAATAGACTATTTAGAGTTTTTAGGATTGTCAGATAGCATTAAGTATATATCATTCAAAGTATATGATCAGGATATGCAAGCTATTGAACATAGTTTAAACAATCTTCCTATCAGGATTACGAAGAATTTTGGA
>CAZEXO010000385.1:0-2970 GCA_964516545.1 uncultured Melioribacteraceae bacterium | reverse complement strand
ACTTAAAGCCGGCAGTTATGTTGAAACGCGCAAGATGATTTTGACGAAGTAAAACTGAACATCAAAAAACAAAATGAAAAATGATGAAACGAGTTATAAAAATAAGCCTGCTAATATTATTCCTAATGCCTGGAATATTATGCCAAACCACAGATTATAAAAAACCGCAAAAGATGATTACTGATGATGACATCGGACCAAATCAGTACGTAAAGTTCTCCAAAGACACGGTTTATGTTTTAGAGGGTTATGTATTTGTTGAAGAAAATAGTGTGTTGGAGATTGAACCGGGTAGTGTTATAAAAGGCAAAAGTTCAGGTTATCATTCAACTTTGGTCATTATGCAGGGAGCGAAAATATTAGCTGTGGGGGAAAAAGAAACGCCTATTATTTTTACATCAACTAATGATAGTTTGGCAAATAATTATGAACCTGGATTTAATGAAATTGTTGATTATTACTGGGGCGGAATAGTGATATGCGGTCGATCAACAACAAATTTCTCAACAGATGGAACTGGTTTATGGAATGATCTGAAAATAGGAGAAAAAAAAGCTGTTTACGGTGGCTGGAATGATGACGATAGTTCAGGAGTAATTAAGTATGTTTCCATAAGATATGGCGGAATATCACTCAGCGGGGATACATTTTTGGGAGGACTTGTACTTGCAGGATGCGGTAAGAAAACAATCGTTGAATATGTCGAGTCAATTAATTCCAATAACGAAAGTTTTCATTTCTTGGGCGGTACAGTTGAATGTCGAAATCTGGCTGGTATTTTCGCCGGATTATCCGGAATGTACATTGAAGCATATAGAGGCAAATTGCAGAATATATTAATAATAAAAAAAGAATCGTATTATTACGGGATTATGGAAATTTTTAATCATTATAACTCATGGCTTATGGAAAGTGAGCCAAAGATAAATTTTTCTATTTACAATTCAACTATAATAGGAAACGATTTTATCTCTAGATATGATTCTGATATTGAACGTGCAATATCATTTCGCCATAATACAAGAGGGAACATAAAAAATTCAATAATTACACAAGTAGGGATACCGTTAATTTATATGGATGATTCTTCTCTTGAAAAAATAGAGTCTGGTGAGCTCACCATCACCAACAACCTCTGGTGGCTAAACGAAAACTATCCGGTTTTTGATTCAATGAAAGTACAGGAAAATATTATTCCTTATCTCAACGCAAACAACAACATAATCACAAATCCTTTGCTCTACGGAATAAGCAGAACAAACAACGGCGGGCTCGATCCCCGCCCAAGACCTGAAAGTCCTGCTTGGACCATGGAACTTGCCGATTACCCCGATGATGATTTTTTTGAACCTGTAAACTACGCGGGCGCTTTCGGAACAGAAAACTGGCTCGCCGGCTGGAGCTGGTTATGGCAGATGGGATATTTTGATACGACATCAACAAACATTGAACAGCCCGATGAAATATTTCCAACTGAATATAAACTTGAAAAAACTATCCGAATCCGTTTAATCCGTCAACAAGAATAAAATATCAAATTACAAAACCCGGTCAGGTGGAATTAGTTGTATATGATTTACTGGGAAGAGAGATAGAAAAACTTGTAGACAAATATCAATCGGCTGGTAATTACGAAGTTGAATTTGACGGAAGCGGGATATGCAGCAGTATATATTTCTACAGACTTAAAGCCGGCAGTTATGTTGAAACGCGCAAAATGATTTTGACGAAGTAAAACTGAACATCAAAAAACAAAATGAAAAATGATGAAACAAGTTATTAAAATATCACTGTTAATATTATTTTTAATGCCTGAAATACTATGCCAAACCACAGATTATAATAAACCACAAAAATTAATTCGTGATAATGATATCAATTCAAATGAACATATAATTTTCCATAAAGATACTGTATATGTGCTGTATGATAATGTGTTTGTTGAAGAAGGCGCGACGCTTGAGATAGAACCAGGAACTGTTATAAAAGGGCTACAAGGCTCACTACAACAAGACAGGCATGTCGCTAGTTTAATTATTTGTCGTGGAGCTTATATCATAGCCAAAGGCACGAAATGCGAACCAATTGTATTTACTGAATATAGTGACAGCGTCGATAATCCTATCATTAATTACAACTTGGAATTTAAGCGTCATTGGGGTGGAATATATTTACTTGGAAAAGCGAATACTAATAATCCAGAAAACACAGGTTCAATTAATTATTTTGTTGGAGAAGCACAAGGGAGAGAATTGTATGGCGGGACAGATGATGCGGACAGCTCAGGTATTTTAAATTATGTTTCGATTCGTTATGCCGGAATATGGAATCGCACGTCATTATTTTTGGGTGCAGTGGGTAGAAGAACAATATTTGATTATGTGGAAATCACTGAATCAATAACGGTTGGACTTATGTTATATAATTGTACAGCACAAATAAGCCATATTAGCAGCACATTTGACCAGTCTTATTCTTTTGAAAATCTTGGATTTCGTGGAATTATTCAATTCCTATTTACAATAAAAAAATCAAATGTTCCATCAGGAGGGGGAGTGTTTTATAATAATTCCGGATCTCTATCTCTGAATAATCCAGTAAACAATTTTAAAATATACAATTGTACTTTTCTTGGCACTGGTGAAACTCCAACATTTAGCTCTACTGAACCGTATCACCTGTTTTATTTTAATGCTCAAGGTGAAATTAAGAACAATCTTTTCATCGAAACAAAAAGTCAACCTATAGGAGTTAGTGAAGAATGTCGTACAAATATGGAAGATGGTAAATTGAGAATTGAAAATAATTTATTTTGGTTGAATGAAGAATATATGACATTTGAATCTATGCAGATGGCAGATTACGTAATTTCACATTTAGACAGTTCTGATAATATCGTTAATGACCCAAAGTTATACGGAATCAGCAGAACAAACAACGGCGGACTTGATCCCCGCCCAAGACCCGAAA
>CAZEXO010000384.1:0-2984 GCA_964516545.1 uncultured Melioribacteraceae bacterium | reverse complement strand
ATCTTCTTTATCTTTTCACCCGTGCTTCAGATGCGTGATAAAATTTATCCTCTCATGGACAGCGCTGTAATGGAGAACATAATTGACGGAATATATTACCTGATTCCTAAAACATCAGAACTCGGTAGTATTACCGCCAATCTTGCCGCTGGTGGAACAATTGCTACTTACCAACCGATTATTTCCTCTTTTTTATTTATGATTCTCAGTCTTGGATTGAGTATTTTTATTTTTAGTAAAAAAGACTATTAGGTTGTATTTTTCACTAATATTACAGGAATTTTTATTGGTACAATACTTGTTTTACTAACATGAGTATTGTACTAAATAAAATTAAATATTCATTTTATACAGAAAAGACCGGGTAAAAAATGTCAGATCACAAATTAAAACTTGAGGATTTACTTGGGGATGTAAAAACTGAGTCAGCCCTCGATAAAATTGAATACGTTGCCATAATCGGTTGCGGCATGATGGGTCAGGGAATCGCATGGACAATTTCAGCTTCAGGAATTGACGTCCTTATTTTAGAGAAAGATCAGGGGCATCTCGACAAAGCCAAACTAAATCTGGAAGCTTCTATGGAACGCGAGATTGCCAGATGGGCGATGACCAAAAGTGAAATGAAATCGATTCTGGGCAAAATCAAATGGACAACCGATTTCGAGGAATTAAGAAACTGCGACTTAATTATCGAAGCTGTTGAGGAAAATTTCCAGCTAAAGAGGCTGATTTTCAAAAAGTGTGATGAAATCGCTCATCCCGACACAATTTTTATTTCGAACACTTCCACCCTCAGTTTATCGAAAATTGCAGAAGTTACAAACAGAAAAGACAAAATAATCGGAATGCATTTTTTGCATCCCGTAAACAAAATTCCTCTCGTGGAATTAATCAGAGCTTCTGAAACTTCCGACAAAACCGTTGAGATTATTAAAGCATTCGCTGCGAAAATTGGTAAAACCGCTGTTGAAGTTTTTGAATATCCGGGTTTTGTAACAACTCGCGCCATAGTTCCACTTCTGAATGAGGCAATGCATATTTATCTTGAAGGCGTGGCGAAAGCTCAGGATATTGATACAGCCATGAAACTTGGTTATAATTTTCAGATGGGACCTCTCGAAATGGCGGACTCAATGGGACTTGATGAAGTGCTTGCCTGGATGGAAACTTTATGGAATACTCTTGGCGAACCACGTTACAGACCTTGCCCGATTTTAAGAAAATTAGTTCGTGAGAAAAAATTAGGTAAAAAGAGCGGCGAAGGTTTTTATAAATACGATGAAAATGGAAAAATAATTTAAAAAAGTTTCAGAGGTAAAAATGAAAGTATTAGTATTGAATTGCGGCAGTTCTTCCATAAAATATCAATTCTTCGATACAGTTACTAAAGTGGCTCTGGCAAAGGGACTTGTTGAAAGAATAGGAATGAGCAGCGCCGTTTTAACGCATCAGCCTCATGACAGAGAAAAAATAAGAATTGTCGGTGAAATTTTAGATCACACAATCGCTATTGAATATGTAATTGCGGTTTTATTGAGTCCCAATCATGGAGTAATTAAAGATAAAAAAGAAATCGACGCTGTCGGTCATCGTGTAGTTCACGGCGGTGAAACTTTCAGCGGGTCTGTTCTTATTACCGATATGGTTTTGAAAGCCTTGAAAGATAATATCGAACTAGCGCCTCTGCATAATCCGCCGAATATAAAAGGTATCGAAGCGGCAACTAAACATTTGCCAAACACGCCTCAGTGCGGTGTTTTTGATACGGCTTTTCATGTTAAAATGCCGGCTCACGCATATCTATACGGAATTCCCTATGAATTGTATAAACGTTACAAGATCAGAAGATACGGTTTTCACGGAACGTCACACAGATTTGTTTCAGAAAGAGCTGCGATACTTCTGGGAAAACCGTACGAGAAATTAAAGATTATTACCGCGCATCTTGGAAATGGCGCGTCAATTGCGGCCATTGACGGAGGAAGATCAATCGATACTTCAATGGGTTTCACTCCACTGGAAGGACTACTAATGGGAACACGCTGCGGCGATATCGATCCCTCAATTCCGCTTTATGTTATGGGACGTGAAGAACTCAACCTTAATGAAATAAACACACTACTCAATAAACACAGCGGTATTGCAGGTCTAAGCGGCGTGAGCAGCGATATGCGTGAAATTGAAGAAGCAGTTAATGCAGGAAATGAAAGAGCAAAAATTGCCTTCAACGCTTATAACTATAGAATTAAAAAATACATTGGCGCTTATGCTGCGGCTCTTGGCGGAGTAGACGCTGTTGTGTTTACCGGCGGAGTTGGTGAAAATTCTGTTATGACCAGGTATGAAGTATGCACCGGATTGGGGTACATGGGACTCGAATTGGATGAAGAAAAAAATAAACATGTTTCGGGCGAATGTGATATAGCCACAAAAAATTCGAAGGTTCGCGTATTACGTATCCCTACAAATGAAGAATTGGTAATCGCTCTTGATACGGAAGAAATTGTTACATCGCAAATGAAGTAATTGACAATTCAATTTTGATTTATAATACGATTCATGAATTTCATGAATAATCCTGCCCGGAAATTACCAGGCAGGATTTTTTTTTCCTGTTTTAGAATTTCCCGGACGATTCTCTTGTTATTTCTTTACCATCCCGTAAAATAAACGAGGAAAAAATGGAATACGGTCTAAAAGGAAAAACTGTGTTGGTTGTCGCAGCCAGTATGGGCATCGGACGCGCAGCCGCTGAATTATTTATTAAAGAAGAATGTAAGGTAGCTGTCTGTTCAACAAAAAAAGAAAATTTGCTTCTTGCCGCAAATGAAATTAAGCAATTGTACGGGGTGGAACCCTTCTGGTCGGTTTGCGATATTAACAAACTTTCAGATATTGAAAATACCGTCAAACACGTGCAGAAATCTTTGGGGGATATCGATATTCTTGTAAATAATTGCGGCGGTCCTATACCGGGAATT
>CAZEXO010000383.1:0-2990 GCA_964516545.1 uncultured Melioribacteraceae bacterium | reverse complement strand
TGTTCCTTTATTTTATGATACTGCGTCATCAACGGAGTTGCAGACATATTCGCCCTGAATTTTGAATAAAAATATACCGGAATATGAAGTTAATATCAATTTGAGTCTGCCCTCCAATTTCATGAATACATTAGTCGGTTCTATTGATTATATTCGTGTCCAGTTGAATTTCTTTCTTGTGAAAATTTGTTTAGTAAATATATTCTAAAATTAACCGGACGAAGTTTTCATTATGTACGAATTCCATATTGCAGCTCATATTCGGAGAATATACAATTTTACCGAAACACTTTTCACCTCAGCCGGTAATGTGATTTTCGCGAATTTTACTGGAGTCAGACAATTTGTTTTTGAGGTTAACAAAAATCGCGCAGATCAGGATAAATTAAACCCCGGACTTGTAAACGGCGCAGGTCTCATGGATGAAATATTTCATCTGATCATCTCACATTATGAACAGAATATAAATCCTGATTCCACAAAAAAGGCTATTCAATATCTTACGAATACTATCGGCAGAGAAAAGTTATATGATTTGATTTTCGATTTTACTTCCGTATTTCAACCGCGGGAAGTATATAAACACGCTGTCTCAGTTCAGGATTACCTGAATGAAATGACAGGAACAAAAAGTAATTTCGAAATCTCACTTGAAGAATTAATTCTGCTTCATCTTGATAATTATAATCCGGTGAATAAAAATCTAAAAGTGCTCATTGACGAAAATTATTTATCCAACATAGAGATTTATAAACAAGTCATTAATGAAATTGATAAATTTTTCGACTCACAGCCGACTTTCGGACCTGAGAATAAACCTTTAGTCAAAATGTTAAAAACACCCATTGATCTTTATCCAGAAGATATTGAAGCTCAATTGAGCTACATTCAGGAAAAATGGGGCGTTTTTCTTGGCGAGGATCTTCTGCGCAAATTATTAAAGAGTCAGGATTTCCTAAAAGAAAACCGGATTATTACTTTCGGGATGGGCGGACCTCCGCCAACAGTTGTTCCCCGTTATAAACGCGGTGGTGATTTTTTTGGAGCTACTATTGGTCGATCTGCTTTTGATTACGGCAAAGACAGTCTTTCAGATTACGAAGAATTCGAAAATTTCACTCCCGATATTGAATGGATGCCGCGTGTAGTTCTCATGGCGAAAAATATACATGTCTGGCTCGATCAGCTCTCAAAAAAATATGAAAGAAATATTTCCCGTCTCGATCAGATCCCGGATGAAGAAATAGACAGACTTGTTAACTGGGGAATTAATGGACTTTGGCTGATCGGTTTGTGGGAGCGCAGCAGCGCTTCAAAAAAAATTAAACATATCATGGGAAATATTGATGCCGTAGCTTCGGCGTATTCTTTATACGATTATGAAATTTCTCATGATCTCGGCGGCGAAGAAGCTTATAATAATTTTAATCACCGTGCAAAAGAAAAAGGTTTGCGACTTGCAAGCGATATGGTCCCGAATCATACCGGAATATTTTCGCGTTGGGTGATCGAGCATCCGGAATATTTTATTCAGTCGGATTATCCGCCATTCCCGAATTATACTTTTACCGGAACAAATCTTTCCGACGATCAGCGCGTTCAACTGAGAATTGAAGATGGTTATTGGGAAAGGAGAGATGCCGCAGTTGTGTTTCAAAGAATTGATAACCGTACCGGTGAAATAAAATATTTTTATCATGGCAATGACGGAACGAATATGCCGTGGAACGATACCGCTCAGTTAAACATGCTGAATAAAGAAGTTCGTGAAGCGGTTATTCAAAAGATATTTGATGTTGCGCGTAAGTTTTCGATAATTCGTTTTGACGCCGCAATGACGCTTACGAAAAAACATTTTTCAAGATTGTGGTATCCGCAGCCCGGAACAGGAGGTGACATTCCGTCCCGCTCAGATTTTGCCCTTACGCGTAGTGAATTCGACGAGGCTTTTCCTGTTGAATTCTGGCGCGAAGTCGTCGACCGAATAAATAATGATATGCCCGAAACGCTTCTGCTGGCTGAGGCATTCTGGCTCATGGAAGGATATTTTGTCAGAACCCTCGGAATGCATCGTGTTTACAACAGCGCCTTTATGCACATGTTAATGCGCGAAGAAAATGAAAAATACCGCGATCTGATTTCTAATACTCTTGAATTCGAGCCGGAGATTCTTAAGCGATATGTGAATTTTATGAGCAACCCCGACGAAGAAACTGCAATAAAACAATTCGGTACTGATGATAAATATTTCGGCGTACTTTTGCTTATGGTTACTCTTCCGGGTTTACCGATGTTCGCTCATGGTCAGATTGAAGGATTTACCGAAAAATACGGAATGGAATATAAACGGGCTTACTACAATGAGACTGCCAAAAGCTGGCTGGTCGAAAGACATGAACGTGAAATTTTCCCTCTTCTGAAAAAGCGGTATGTTTTCTCTGGTATTGAAAATTTCTGGCTTTTTGACTTTAAGGATTCTTCAGGTAACATAAACGAAAATGTTTTTGCTTACGTGAACGGATTCGGTAATGAGAAAGCGCTTGTACTTTATAATAATAAATATGACCGCGCAACCGGTTCAATTAAATATTCTTCACTTAAACTGGTTAGTAAACAGGGAAGCGATAAGGATTCTATTGCAATATCTCTTGCTGAAGCTCTTGGTGTGGAAAACAGAGACGATGTTTTTTACAGGTACTATGAACATATTTCAGGCAGAGAATTTTTAGTCACCGGAAGTGAATTGTATAACAATGGTTTTGTTTATGAACTAAACGGATTTGAATACCGGCTCTTCTGGAACTTCAGAAAAATTGATGAAAGTGTTCACGTTCTTGGCAAAGTTAAAACCTGGATAGGAAATTACGGCAGTGATAAACTCTACGAATTAATAACTCGTGCTAAGTTCGAACCTCTCTACGGTCAACTAAAAACATTATTCGATCAGTCGTTGAAGGCTCTTCACATTTCCGATAATGAATTTACATTAA
>CAZEXO010000382.1:0-2992 GCA_964516545.1 uncultured Melioribacteraceae bacterium | reverse complement strand
AAGGCGCTAAGGCTCTAGGAAGTGCCGAAAAACAAGTGAATATCATATTGAGTCTTGGTGGCAAAAAATTCCCTGCATGCGTAAGGTGAGTTAATCATGGAGATGACGACAGATGAAAATTAAGGAATCATAAGTATTTGGAAAAACAGTCTTGCTAAAAAGATGACATCTTTTTGGAAAGATGTCATCTTTAGAGATAATTTATAAATTCATTACCCTCAATTTCCACCAGAGGCGGACAGGTAAGTCGGGGCAATGAAGGGAAAATTAATTCAAAAAATGATAAGTGTTTAATGGAGATAAATCTGTTATGAAATTATCTTCTCCCTCCAAATGTTATATTTTCACTACAACTAATTCCTGTTGGTAAAAACTCATTTTTTATGGATGTTTGGAATAGTTATTTATATTGTTTGTAAGAAAAAGATGACTTCTCTGAGAGAGATGTCATCTTTAAAAGAGGAGTCGTAAATGGAATTACAGATGAGCCGAAGTTTATTCCCTGAAACTGAAAGCGGCGTTATGAAAAAACGCGAAGACATTGACGTTAAATATAAATGGAACCTGAAAGATATTTATGATCCCGAAGAAAAATGGGAAGAGGATTTTAAGATTCTTGAATCGAAGATCAGCGGGTATAAAAAATACGAGGGACATCTTGGCGATTCCGCTGAACTGCTTTTTGAATTTCTTAAGTTTGATGAGGAAATCGGAATAAAATTCGGACGGCTGATTCGTTATGCAGCTCTTGCGAAAGACCTCGACCTGAATGACGTGAAATATCAGGCACTTTACGACCGCGCATCAACACTGGGCGCGAAACTTACAACTGCAGGTTCATTCATGCGTCCCGAGTTACTTGCTATTCCTGAGAAGACTCTTTCATCATGGCAAAAGACGAAAAAAGAATTGCATGTTTATTCCCACATGCTGGATGATATTCTACGAAGGAAGGCTCACACGTTATCGAGTGAAATGGAGGAACTCATCGCGCTTGCATCTCCGGTAATCGATGTTCCCTATAATGTTTTCTCATTCATGAAAAATGCCGACATTCAATATCCTAAAGTTGAAGATGAAAAAGGAAACTCAGTTGAAATATCCGACGGACTTTATTATTCCGCGTTGTATTCTCCCGACAGGAATTATCGCGAAAGAGTTTATAAAGGATATTACAAACCTTACAGCGAGTACAAAAATACTTTTGCTTCACTTTTCAGCGGCAATCTGAAAGCTCTTGAATACAGAGCCAAAGCAAGAAAATATTCCTCAACCAGAGCGGCGGCGCTTGATGACAACAATATTCCTTCCGAGGTTTATGATAATCTCATAAAGAGTGTGAATGATAATCTGACTCCCCTTCAAAGATGGGCTTTCATGAAGAAAAAGATTTTAGGACTTAATGAACTGCATCCGTACGACACCTATGTTTCCTTATTCTCAACGAAAGAAAAAAAATATACTTACGAAGAAGGTATTGATCTGCTCCTGAAATCTTTGAAACCGCTTGGTGAAAATTATCTAAATAATCTCAGTGTTGCTTTCAACAAACGTTGGATTGATGTATATGAAACAAAAGGAAAACGCAGCGGCGCTTATTCTTCGGGTGTGACTTATGGTTTTCATCCTTATGTTCTGCTCAACTGGAATGATACTCTCGATACAGTTTTTACCTTCGCGCATGAGATGGGGCATAACATGCACTCGTTTTACACGGAACAGAATCAACCGTTTGTTTATGCCGATTATTCGATATTTGTTGCTGAAGTTGCTTCAACAATGAACGAAGCTTTTTTGCTGGATTATTTAATTGAACACGCGACCAGTAAAGAAGAAAAATTATCATTAATTCAAAAAGAACTTAGCGGGATACAGGCAACATTTTATCGTCAGGCTCGTTTTGCAGAATATGAACAGCTTGTGCATGAGATGAATGAAAAAGGTGAGGCGCTTACGCCTGATATATTATCAAAACTTTTCGGTGAAATGTATCAGCGTTACTGGGGAAGTGAAATGGTTGTTGATGAGGAAGAATATTTGTGCTGGGCTCGTATTCCACACTTCTACTATAATTTTTATGTTTATCAGTATGCAACAAGTTATGCTGCAAGTCAGGCGCTCGCGCAAAAAATAAAAAATGACGGAAAGTCAGCTATTGATACTTATCTGAATTTTCTTAAATCAGGAAGTTCAAAATATCCGATTGAAATTTTAAAAGATGCCGGTGTTGACATGACCACACCCGAACCAATTATCGCGGTTGTTAACAGAATGAATACTTTGCTGGATAATCTGGATGAGCTTCTTGCTAGTTAAACAAAAATAATTTAGTTTCACGAAAAACAGAGGAAATCTCAGAATTTTTTTTCGACTTTGAGCCTTCGGGTCTTGGTGGAAATTAAGTTCTTCGTCACCAAGTCTCAAAGACACGAAGTGAAAAGTTTTTGAGATAACCTCTTTCTTTTTGTTTAACTGTGGAGGATTTAATGAAGATACACACGAAAGAAGAATTGAACAGTTATCAACTTTCACTTACTTATGATGATATCAGTCTTGTACCGACGGAAATATCACAGTTCAGCTCGAGATCGGAATGCATAACGAAAAGTAATTTTCTTGATGTTGAATTAAATGTGCCCGTGCTCTCAAGTCCAATGGATTCAGTTACGGGAATTGAAATGGCTGAAGCTTTGGCGGAATACGGATGCCTTGGAGTTGTGAATCGTTTTGACTCATCTTTGAAAGAAATCATCAACAGTGAAAACGGAACGAGCAAAATAAAAGCAGTTTCAATCGGTTTACAGACAGAGGAAAAAATTATCGAACAATTCGCGAAGGAAAAAATGATAATCTGTATTGATACGGCGAACGCGAATAACATTTCAGTACTAAAAAAATGTGAAGAAATAAAATCCCGTCATAAAATAAAAGTAATGGTAGGGAACATCGCTCACGGCGCTACTTTAACTGATCTCGTGAATGCCGGCGCAGA
>CAZEXO010000381.1:0-3023 GCA_964516545.1 uncultured Melioribacteraceae bacterium | reverse complement strand
TTACGTAACACAGTATAACATGAAAGAACTGGATAGCGTTGGTCTGCTGAAAATGGATTTTCTCGGTTTACGTACTCTTACAATCATCGCCGATACTTTAAAACTGGTAAAACGTAATCGCGGAATCGATATTGATATTGATGAAATTCCGCTTGATGATCCTGAAACATATAGTCTTTTTTCGCGTGGACAAACAACGGCGATTTTTCAGTTTGAATCTGCCCCCATGAAAGAGTATCTGAAAAAACTTGTTCCCTCAAGCATCAAAGATCTTTCGGCAATGAATGCGCTTTATCGTCCAGGCCCGATGGAATTTATTGATGATTTTATTTCTCATAAACACGGGCGGACGGCTATTAAATATCTTCATCCGACTCTCGAACCGATTCTGAAAGAAACATACGGAATCATAGTGTATCAGGAACAGGTGATTCAGCTTGCTAATAAAATTGCGGGAATGTCGTTAGCCGAAGCCGATATTCTTCGCAGAGCCATGGGTAAAAAAGATTTATCTGCCATGGCTGAGCAGAAAAAGAAATTTATTGAAGGCGCGTACGAGACAAACAAAATTGATAAAAAAATTGCGGAAGAAATTTTTATCGCCATTGATAAATTTGCTAACTATGGTTTTAATAAAAGTCACGCCGTGGCTTATAGTATTGTGGCTTATCAGACTGCTTATTTGAAAGCGCATTTTCTTCCTGAATTTCTTGCCGCAAACCTGTCTAATGAATATTTAAATATTGATAAAGTTACAGGACTGCTTGATGATTGCAGAAAACTCAGAGTGAAGGTAAGACCTCCCGACATTGATTCTCCTTCGGCATTATTTGATGTTGAGGGGAGCGAGATAATTTTCGGTATGTCGGCAATCAAGAATGTTGGGAAAGGAGCTGTTGAGGAAATTGAAAGAAAAAAACTTGAGATTAATCGGGGCTTCAAATCAATTTATGATTTTTGCAGAACTGTTGATACACGGATAGTTAATAAACGCGTGCTTGAAGGATTGGTTCTAGCCGGATCTTTTGATAAACTGAAAGGTAACCGTGCGCAAAATTTTACGGCAATCGAATCTGCTTTATCGTTCGGCAGTAAAATGCAGAATTCAAAACTCTCTCAATCCGAAAGTTTATTCGGTGATGTCACAACCGAACTGGAAGTTGAAGAACCTTCCCTTCCCGACCTTGAAGAATGGAGCCAGAAAGAATTGCTGGCTAAAGAACGTCAGGTGCTGGGATTTTATCTGAGTGATCATCCGTTAAGAAAATTTTCGACTGAGTATCATTCGTTTGCAAAAGTGCATCTGGGCGAACCCGAAACATTTTCGGATAGTGAAAGTGTTAGAGCAGTCGGTGTTATTACTGAAGTAAGAACGAAAATAGATAAGTCGGGAAGAAAAATGGCATTCTTCAAACTGGATGATTTTTCGGGTTCATGTGAATGCATTATGTTTTCAAAAGTATACGCAGAATGTGAGGAACTTATAAAAGAAGAAGCCACTGTATTGGTTCAAGGACGATTGGAAAGCAGCGGAGATGCTGTCAAACTTCACGCAGAGGAAGTAATGCCCCTGGCTCATGTAAAAGAAAAATTAACAAAAAGAATTGCAATTCAATTATCAGAAACACAGCATACTGCCGATACTATAAAAAAAATAAAAAGCATTTTTGAAAAACATGAGGGAACAATTCCGATATATATCAGGGTTAAGAGTAATTCACTGCCTCGTGATTTTTTTATTTCATACAAAGTGAAGTTAAACGACGAATTGATTGATGAGCTACAAAATTTAGTGGGAGAAGAATCATTGGAGTTTCGCACATCTTAGAGCTTAAAATATACACGTGGCTGATACAACTATTTAAGGGGTATTTAGGTTGCTTAAGGAAAACCTATTTAGTAAGTTTCGCCACATTATTATGAAACAAAAAGAGGAACAGGATGGAAAAAAAATGGGCTTTGATTTTAGGTGCTTCGAGCGGATTCGGCGGAGCTACTGCAGTTGCATTAGCTAAAGACGGATATAATATTGTTGGTGTTCATCTCGACAGACAATCTACAATGCCTCAGGTTAATCAGATAATAAAGAAAATAGAAAAGACCGGACATAAAGCAGTCTTTTATAATATAAATGCCGCCGACTCTTTAAGGCGTGGTGAAATTCTGGATGAAATTAAAGACAAAATCTGCGAGAAGGAGAAAGACCAGATACGCATTCTGGTTCACTCTCTGGCTTTCGGAACGCTAAAACCTTATATCAGCAAAAATCCAAATGATACGATTACCCAGGCTCAAATGGTTATGACTATGGATGTGATGGCTCACTCAATTGTTTATTGGACTCAGGGACTTGTTCAAAGAGATTTGCTGGCAAACGGAGGGCGTATTTTCGGATTAACCAGCGCCGGTTCTCAAACAGTAATTCCTTCTTATGGTGCAGTATCAGCGGCAAAGGCTGCTCTTGAATCACACATAAGACAACTGGCTGTGGAACTTGGCGATCGGAAAATAACCGCTAATGCATTAATGGCGGGCGTTACTGATACACCGGCTTTGAGAAAAATTCCAAATAATGAAATGATGCTTAAATCTGCAATTGAAAAAAATCCGCATAAAAGACTAACAACTGCTGAAGACGTAGCCAACGCGATAGTTATTTTAAGCAGAGAGGAAGCCGGATGGATTTCGGGCAATGTTATTGGAGTTGACGGTGGTGAATTTATTGTAAACTATATTGGAGAAATCAAATAAATGTTCATCACAAAAAGGGGATAATTAGATGTTCGATTTTACTCTTACTGAAGAGCAGCAAATGCTGCGCGAAATGGTTCGGGATTTTACAAACAATGAAATCAAACCGGTTGCATCAAAGATTGATGAAGAAGGCAAAATTCCTGAAGAGCTTATTAAAAAACTCGGAGAAGTCGGAGTTCTCGGTGTTGCTTTTCCCGAAGAATATGGCGGCGGTGGATTTGGTGAAGTAGGTTACTGCATTTCTCAGGAAGAAATTGCTCGCGGTTGTA
>CAZEXO010000380.1:0-3034 GCA_964516545.1 uncultured Melioribacteraceae bacterium | reverse complement strand
AAACTGACCTCGGAACCCGAGCGCTACGCCGCTTACACGCGTGAATATCTGGGCTGGGGTGTGTTCGCGCTTATGCAGCGGTAATGAGTTGGCGAGAGGCGCGGATTGTCAACGGATGTGCCGCGCAATAGCCGGGTGGCTCGTCAAGATGTTATTGCACCTGAATTCATTTCTTATGGTTTAGTTATTCGTGCAATGTGCGGAGCGTTGTGTCTGACACGTTTGGGAGGATTCAATGAACCAGGAGTTACTTTGTCGCGTGTAACCATTTCAAGGAGTTCTTCAATTTTCTTGTCGCATTCAACTGTTTTTTGTAGATAGAACTCGTAGGCATCAACAGCCTGGCTGAGAGCAAAGATGTAATCATCACGGAAATTGCCTTTAACCGGATTTGTTTTTATTGTATTATACGAAGCATCACTAAACCGGAGAAGAATTTCAATGAAGGAATCGGAATTAAAGTTACTTAGAAACATAAAAAAGACTTGACCATTCAAATCAGTAGTTTGTTTTTCAATACAAAAAAATTATATTCGCTACATATGAATAAAAATAAAACACAAAAAATATCCGCTTAGAGACAGGTTGTTTAATAATTAAATTTTTTCTAGTTATTTAAAGAGAAAATAATTAATCCACCTGTCGCAAAATTCCGTTTAGTATTAATGAGATAGAGACCCTATTTCATCAACATACTGTTATATCTAATAAAACTAATTTAATTAAATAGTCGCGAATTTAATGTTGTATTCGTCAGCACCGAATTATAGTGTAGATACTAAATAATACTAATTTCGGTTAGGCGGTTCCCGATTTTAAATTAAGGAAATAATAATGGAAACAGAGATTATTATCATCAGAAAAACAAACGAACATGATTCTAACAATATTGTGGAAATGGAAGCAAAATCATTTGGGCATAAAAAAGGAGAATTTAATAAGATGCTGAAGAATTACGAAAAGAAACAGAAAAGTAATACAAACAGAAACATGGGATATAAAGTATCTAAAAATAGTGTCATCAGAACATTGGATACAATACAACGATTACGCCTCATATCAGTTCTGGGGCTGATACTGGCCGCTTTGTTGTTTACAGCTTTTGATGCCAGTGCTCAAACAGGATGTCCTCAGATTGTTATCTCGAAAGACGGGACGTTAATTTCTTATGAAGTTTACGGAGCAGGAGAACCAACACTTGTTTTTGTTCATGGTTTGAGTTGTGATTCCCGGTATTGGCGTAATCAAATACCCGTTTTTTCCATGGAACATAAAGTTGTTATACTTGATCTTGCTGGGCATGGACACTCGGGAGTGACACGTGAGACCTACTCAATGGAAGCCTTTGGCGAAGATGTACAGTCCGTTGTGGAGGCAACAGGAAGTCAGAACGTCATTCTGATAGGGCATTCGATGGGAGGAGCCGTTATTGCAGAAGCAGCCCGCTTAATGCCGCAGCGTGTAAAAGGACTCATCGGTGTTGATACGTTCGAGAATATTGAATACCCGTTAAGTAGCGAAGAACTGAACATTATGTTGGCGCCAATGAAAAAAGATTTTCCCTCCGGCATGCGTCAATTTGTTCAACAGATGCTTTCTCCCAATACTGATTCAAAACTTCGTGAATGGATAATCGCGGACATGTCTGCAGGGTCGACTACAATTGCCCTTAGTACTATGGAGGAGTCTCTGTTGCCGAGTGTTACGGGACAAGCGGCTAAAATTTTCGAAGAAATCCACATCCCCGTAATGACTGTAAATAGCGATATGTGGCCTATTGACTACGATGCGAATCGGCGACATATGTTCTCTTTCGATGCTATTGTTATTAAAGGGGCTGATCATTTTCTTATGTTGGATCGATCAGAGGAATTCAATAAGGCTCTGAAGCAAGCTATTAAGTCTATTGTAGAAAATTAAAAGAACATAAAAAGAACTAAGAGCAACAATACATAATACGCCATGTGGGGGATTGAAGTAACTCCAACTATTCTTCTGGTTTTAAAGGAACTGCTTTATGAACCCTCACGGCGTATATGCTAAACGTTAGATGCGGTGCTGAAATGAAATTCAATCATAAATTGATAAACAAAAAATATTATGGAAATACTTTACATTATTGGAAATGGATTTGACCTAAATTTAGATTTAAAACGAGCTACAACGATTTCTACCGATATTACAAAACTGTTGATACAGACTTAGATATTGCTAAACCATATAATCATTGGGCGGATTTAGAATCAAAAAGAGAAGGAGACTTTAGAAGTAGAATTTTTTATTGGACTTAATTTTGAAATGTTTGACGGAATTATAAAAAATGAAAAAGCCCATTTCCCAAACCAAAATAATAACTTGCATTGAATCCCAACCAAAGGAATCCGTTTGAAGAATTCTATTTTGTTCGTATATTAAAAATATAATCACTAGCGTTTGTACATTCATTTTTGGTTGAATATAAACAATAATTATACATATACGTTAGCAGCAATTTAACGAAACAGTACACAGACAATGAACAGACTCGACAGACTAACAAGCATACTCATACAACTTCAATCAAAAAGACTGACAACTGCCCGTGAAATAGCTAAACGATTCGAAGTTACAAACAGGACGATTTACAGAGACATTCAAACATTAAGGCTTGCAGGCGTTCCAATTGGCGAAGAAGAAGGAAAGGGTTATTTTTTAGTTGAAGGTTATCGGCTGCCGCCTGTAATTTTTACGATGGAAGAAGCAAGAGCTTTGGTAACAACAAGTAAAATTTTAAACTACCATACCGAAGATTCTCTTAAACAAAATTACGAATCTGCACTTCTAAAAATAAAAGCAGTTTTATCGCTCAAGGACAAAGACAAATTGGAATTTTTAGACTCAAGAATCGGATTTCAAAAACCATGGGCGCCGACAAGTTTGTATTTAGACAGTATCCAGCATTCAATTACGGAAAGCGAAAAACTCAAAATAATATATCAGTCAAAAAATGAAGAGCAAATAACAGAACGAATAATCCAACCTTGTGCAGTTTATT
>CAZEXO010000379.1:0-3051 GCA_964516545.1 uncultured Melioribacteraceae bacterium | reverse complement strand
ATAAATGATATATATGTAACAGCGCAAGCGTTTGATATGGGAATACTAGAAAGACCAGAATGGAGAAATCCTCTGACTGGAGCAAATTTTGGAAATCTGGATGGTTCTCCAAATTATCATCAAACAGATGGATTAGTTGGAACAATGCAGCTTTTATTACCTTCTGGGAAAGGGTTGCAGAATGGACCTCTAAAAAAATTAAACGCATCTGAATTTTCATCCAAATTTAAAGGTACTTTGAGTAAACTACCTGCGAAATTAAGAGGATATATGAATAGAGCATATAACAAAGTAATAACCTATTTAGTCGTTGCTGAAAAAGAGATAAGTAATTACGAGAAAACAGTTTGTAAAGAAAAGAAGTATTAATAAATTGCAAGAGAAAGAAGATCCAATAAGAAAAGCTTGCAAATTTATCTGCCGAAGGCTGAAAATGAAACCACGGGAAAAAGAAAAGACGCTGGAAATATTCAAAGTAAGATTGGAAACAATTATCAACAAAGCACACCCATTAGTAAAACTATCAGAAGCAATAAACTGGAAAAATCTGGAAGAGAAATTAACAAAGAAATATTCGGAACGAATGGGAGCTCCGGGAAAAGGTATACGGTTAATGGTCGGATTACAGTACTTGAAGTACATGTACAATGAAAGCGATGAAATGATAGTACAAAAGTTTGTAGAAAATCCGTACTATCAATATTTCTGCGGGAACGAATACTTTGAACACAGCTTATCGATAGATTCAAGCAGTATGACGAGATTCAGAGGAAGAATGGGAAAAGAAACAATCGAAGAGATGTTCAAGGAAATAGTAAGAAGCGCAAGTATGAGCAAACAACTAAAAGAAAAAGATTTCGAGCAACTAAATGTAGATACAACAGTTCAGGAAAAAGCGATAAGTTTCCCGACCGACGCAAAACTCTATCACAAGATGCTGAAAGACTTAGTAAACCTGGCAAAGGAAGAGGGAATAAACTTGCGTCAGAGTTATAAGTTTGTCTCGAAGAAAGCCTTGACGAAACAGTCAAATTACGCACATGCAAGACAAATGAATCGTTCAAGAAAAATGACGAAGAAGTTAAAAACATATTTGGGACGAGTATATCGTGACATACAAAAGAGCAGCGGTCAGAAGAATGAAGAGCTACAGAGTAAATTATTATTAGCAGAAAGATTATTAAAACAAAGTAAAGAGAGCAAGAATAAATTGTACAGCATCCATGCGCCGGAAGTGGAATGTATCTCAAAAGGGAAAGCGCACAAGCGTTATGAATTTGGATGTAAAGTCAGCATGGTAACAACGAGCAGAAATAATTGGATAGTAGGAATAGAAGCACATCACGGCAATCCATATGATGGACACACATTAAAATCATCAATAGAAAAGGCAGAAGAAATAACAAATTGGCGAGCAAAGAATGTAAATGTAGATTTGGGTTATCGAGGACACGATTACGAAGGACAAGCACAAGTGAACATAGCCAACCGATTCAAGATGAAAAACAAAACAATGAGTTTAGTAAAATGGTTAAAACGAAGAAGTGCAATTGAGCCGATATTTGGACACTTAAAATCAGACAATCGCCTTGAGAGAAATTTACTCAAAGGAAAAGAAGGCGATCATACAAATGCTGTATTAGCGGCTTGTGGATTTAACTTAAGAAAACTCTATGCAGTTTTCTTATTGCCAATTTTAGAATGGTTAAAAAAACAGTTAATGGGAAAATATTTTCACCAGGATTCGATACTGAATGAGAAATATTTCGTATTTACTCCCAATAATTGACTTATTCAGTGACGACTATTTAAAATCGACTCAAAATGGAATTAAAGATATGCTGAATGGAAAGATCATGCAGGAAGAATCTGTCGATAACAGGAGAATTCTACCGATTTTTTTCCCTCCACCAATAATTACATACTTATATTTTCCATTTCAATTATCAATCATTCTTGCGCACAAAAAGACGGAAGCATGGTTCTACACCAATTATATCCAGCTTTTTAGTAAGCTCAACACAAATTCTATTTGGTCTCTTCATTTTTTCCCCGATATTTATATGGTACAAAATAATCAATACTTTATCGATGTTGCTCATATTAATGAACAAGTGATGGAAATAGAAAAGCGAACTATTGTGGAAAAAGTACGCGAATGGATTAATAATGGTTACTATGTCTGTGTAATATTGGCCGAATCGAAGTTGCCCGGAACTCAGAGTTACGGGAGAAAAGCCACACCACATCCTCAATTTCTCTTTGGATATGATTTATCGGATAGTACATTTAAAATGACTAACTTCAATCATTTTGGTAAATACTCGGTTATTGATATAAAGTTCGATGTTTTTGAAAATGCACTGTTCTCAGACGACACCACAAGAGCAATGGAAATTTACAATTCCTGGGATCATAGCTTCTCAGGAAAATTTCTTTTTATTCTCTATAAGTTCAACAATAAGGTTCAATTCAAATACGAGTTAGATATTTATAAAATTAAAGAATCGTTTGAGGATTATCTCTTATCCAAAGACACATCTATTCTGTATAAGCGTGAATTTCCGTGGATTCTTGAATACTCAGATAGCCAATGGGGTCTTAAAGTTTACGAGAACTTGATATACTATCTAGAAAATCTCACTGAAAAGATGACGGGTTATCAAGCTTTTCATGGTCTTTGGGAACATAAAAAGATAATGACATCACGGTTGATGTATCTTGAAAAACTTGGATATCTTAATTCAGCATTTGAATTTGCCGATAAGTATAGGGATATTGAAAACTGCGCGAATTATATAAGACTAAATATCCTGAAAAGCTCTATTTCTAGCAAGCAATTTAACATGAAGAAATTGGTTTTATCTCTAAAAAAAATTTGCCAAGAGGAGGAGGCTATTTTGACCAAGGTACATGATTTACTAAAAGACAAAAAATAAACTTAATTATATATTATTGTCCAAAGATGCTCAACTCGGTGATATTTGTTATCTTCATTTTATTCGTATTCAACTGTTTAATTGGTAGATAAATGAGATACTCACTGTTGCG
>CAZEXO010000378.1:0-3066 GCA_964516545.1 uncultured Melioribacteraceae bacterium | reverse complement strand
TCAATCTCTGTATTCTCGTCTTTTACTGTCCCGTATTTTGGGACTTCATATAACGGTCTGGTTGATAAGGCGCAGCCCATAACAACTCAACCAATTTTATAAAATAACTTTTTAACTACTACAAAACTCAGATTTATAAATACAGCCAAACAAAAAAGCCAATACGGTAGATAAAACTTTATAATTTTACTAATGCCAAATGCGAAAACGCTGACGCCTTGAGCAACATGTTAGGTAGCTAATTTACATCACTATAAAACATCAAATGAAAGACAAAATCCAAACTTAATTAATCCATTTATTTCCTTGGGATTATATACAGAGTAGCCATCACTTCCTTGAGTGAAGGTATAACCATATACTTTATCACTTGTCCAATAATATGTAATGTCAAATTTCAATTTTGTGTCTTTTTTGTAACCGATTCCAATAGCTTTGTATAAAATATCTTTCTTGTAACTCCCACCACTGTTATGGTCACTTTCTGTATTTGAGTGATTATTAATACCAAAGATTATATATAAGTCTGTTGGTAAAATATTATATTGGAAAAAACCTCCGATTTCAAAACCAGAGTATTCTTCACCAGCTAAAAAGAAGCCAGGACGTAATTCTACACTTACCCATTCTATCGGAGTGAATGCGGTTGTTAAATATACACTATATGGAGTAAACAAAATCTCGCTTGAATTCATTTTCTCAGACAAGAGAAAAGCTGGCTCTAATCTAAATCCAACATTTAGTGATTGAGAATTCATATTTATATTCAATAAAATTATCCATATAACGTAAATTAAAATTGTATTTTTTTTCAATTTGTCTCCTTACAAATTTTATTGACCTATACTTATTTTTCGGGATTAATATTCGTACATCCCCAAGTATGTTCTTGAATACTCAACCCAGTAACATAATTCTGGGTCATGCACATGATTAAGTGTACACTGATACATAACGTCGTACATTTTATCATATCTTGTTAAAACATCTTGAATCCAAGCACAGTGGCAATAACTTTCAAGAGTCTGATCGTTTAGATCGTTTGGGTCCTCCATTTGATAGAGCCACGGAGCGGCGCCGATGTTATGTGCATGACCAAGCAGGGTTACAAATTCTCCACCGTCAAGATTTGAAGAAATCCATGTTCTGTTAAATGTTGAGCCATACAAATTATCCATCTCTGTCCATAAGTCTCTTTGATCGGCTTCATTATAATAACCAACATATCGTGTGCACATAACAAAATCAACAGATGTTGGGTAATTATTAGTATAGTACGAACCAAACCAAAAATATGGATTGTGAGTATAGAAATTAGCTGTATAACGTGTTGTTTCTCCAAAACCAAAATGAGAATTCGGGCGTATACTTTTTACGAAATCACGAAAACTTTTAAATGAAGATTGTGTTAAATGTGGAAAACCGGTGTGCGAATAAGGTTCATCGAAGTAATACCCCCAAAAAGGATCATTATTCTGTACAGTAGCTCTATCTTCCTGACCACCAAGAGCAAAGCCAGTTGCCAAATAATTAGAAATTTTGGGATAACCGGCATTAACAATCGCTTGAACATTTGCAGTGTTACCAATACAAGCAGCGATATAATTAAAACCCCATTTTGATTTCAACTCATTAAGTTTTTGGATTCTATTTGGGTCACCGGAAGACCCAGCAAATTGACGGTATTCTGTGGGCATTATACCAAATTCACTATTCGCAACGTAGTGATCAAAAACATACTCTCGCTCGACTTTCCATCCTAGTGGTAAAGATTCTATTACGACTATTATTGTGTCTTTGCCTTTCTTACCTAATTGTCCATATGAAGAGGCATCAGCTTGAGATGTAATAGGATTTGAATCTTGAGGTGGATTATCAGAACAATAGAAAAGTGATAAACAAATTAAAGGTAGAATTAAGCTTTTGAACATCCGTTTTGTAGTCATTTTTCTTCTCCTAAATTGATAATTTATTGATGAATATTAGCTGCCTAACGGCATTGCAAATAAAGCGCTGCCCAAAACTACAATACAGCTTTGAAAAGCTATACCGATAATTATTTATTAATTTGTTTTGTTAACTACATTCAAAGAGTAACTTACTTTTACAACTAATGCCTATAACATGTAAAATGCCGCAAACTTTAAAGCAGCCGCTTTGATTTGCGGGTTATATGGCATTAACAAATTATTAACCAGCATCTAAAACTCAAAAGCTTTGCAACAATGGTTTTTAGAAAAAAGCTTAAAGATATATATTCTGAAAAGCTTTGTTTCTTTTTTAAACATAAGTGGAAAAGGTTCCGTAAATGAACGCGACACTTTTATTTCTATATCAGTTGCATTGTTTTGTATAAGTTGGAATGGACGATTATTAGTTGGTGATAATCCTTGATTATCCCACAGTGAAAATTGTGTCTCTGAATTTGGATTAAAACATTTATCAACTACATTTCCGTGAATTCCAGCATTTGGTAAAACTTTTTTGTAATCCTTTTCGCATAAAACTATTGAGTAAGGAAATCCTTTCCCTCGCACAATTACTTTTCTAAAATCTTTCCAAAGACTATGCGCAAGATTTGTTTGATTACCACCAGTTTTATTTTTTCTAAAAAACTTGCACTCTGCATACGTTGTGTGATTAAATTCAGCATATGGTAAATTAAACGAAGAATTATCAATCGAAAAATCACATCTTTCGGAAGATTCAGGATATAAAGCTTCTACTTGAACAATACGATAAGGAAATGGAAGACCAAGACTATTTAAAATAGATTCGCAGGTTGCAGCAGTTAAATAGGAAAATTCTTCTTCCCTTAAATGTGTGCAATCTTTTCTTTCGATCAATTTCAATTTTACTAAATGACAAGCAGATTCAATAATCATAATTTACCTTTGCCATATAACGGCGTTGCCGATAACCCGCCGCCCAGAACAGACGGCTTAGTTAAAACGACAAAGCCAATGATTTAGCAAACTGCACTTATCTTTCTTTGCAAGTGCAGTTTGCAGCAATGTTAATTAATAGAACTACTTTGAACAACAAACTTGTAAAGGAACAACCAAC
>CAZEXO010000377.1:0-3077 GCA_964516545.1 uncultured Melioribacteraceae bacterium | reverse complement strand
GAAAGAGAAAGGCAGTTGTGGGAAACTCTTGAAAAATTAAATAATGCCGAAAAAGCAAAACAGAAATATATCATTGGCGTAGTTCATGAAATAAAAACACCTATCGCCGCGGTTCAATCAATTTTGGATATAATAATTAATAAATTCATCGGACCAGTTTCTGAAGAAGTTATGGACAAACTCACAAGAGCTCGAATGAGATCATCAGAAGCCATTACGCTGATTAATAATGTTCTGCATATTTCCAAAATCAGACTTTTTGATGAGAAATCAACAGAGAAACTTGATATACCTGCACTTTTTAAAAACCTGATTGAGAAACACATTGATTTGGCAAATTCCAAAAACATCAGACTTCTATTTAATGATTCTCGGAAAAATAATAGAATCATAATCGGAGATAATCTGCTTTTTGAACTCGCGTTTTCGAATTTATTGAATAACGCGATCAAATATAATTTGACCAACGGGTTTGTTATGATTAACATTTCTGACGATAATGATAATATAATAATTCTGATTGAAGATGACGGAATTGGAATACCCACTGACGAAAGAGAAAAAATATTCCTTCAGTTTTTCAGAGCATCCAATATAAAGGGACAAAACATAGACGGTAGCGGACTCGGACTCTCGCTAGTAAATGAAGTGGTGTTGAGATATAACGGAAAGATAGATGTTTTAAGTCCTTCATCAATCGGAAGAGAAAACAGACCCGGAACAACTTTTAAAATTATACTGAGATATCCCTCGGAAAATCTAAAACAATAATTCTTAACCCGCGATACCTAATCTTCATCACATGAAATGAACGAGAAATAATTTTTAGGGAAAAGTTGTTTTGTTTTTTGTGCGCTATCAAGATTATCAAAAAATCCGTAAACAGTTGCACCGCTTCCTGATAATGATGAAAACGATGCGCCTGAATCATACATTGTATTTTTAATCTTCGCGATTTCGGGATATTTGTTGAAAACATATTCTTCGAAATCATTTGTAATTATTCCGGAAAGCTCTTTACTTGATCTGATCAACTCAGGAAGCGAAGTTAAATCATGTGAAACAGGTTTCGGTGTAATATTTGCGAATGCTTCCTTAGTGGAAATGTGTATTCCAGGATTGATAAGAAGGATTGGTTTTTTTATTTCTAAATCTATAATTGTTAGTTCTTCTCCCCGTGATCTTCCTAAAGCAGGTTTTGCCTTGATGAAAAATGGAACATCCGATCCAAGTTCCAGACCGAGATTTCTGAGTTGGTCGAATGAGAATCCTAATCGAAACATATCATTTAATGAAATTAAAATAGCTGCGGCATCCGAACTACCTCCGCCCAGTCCAGCGCCAATCGGAATATTTTTATGTAAAAATATTTTAAGATTAATTTTCAACTTTGCTTTTCTTTCTATCAAACGAATAGCTTTTATAATCAGATTATTTTCGTCTACTGATAATACTGAATTGTTTGTTTCAAGAGTTAGATTATCTGACTTTTCAATAGTTATAAGATCAAAAAAATCAAGTAACGGATAGAATAACGTTTCGAGGTTATGGTATCCATCTTCTCTTTTGGAAATAATGTTTAATCCGATATTTATTTTTGCGGGAGCTTTTATTTCAATATATCTCATCAATCAATTTCCTTATTTCTTTTGTATGTAAACAGCCTGAGCCGCAACAAGAACCCACAAAACGCGTGTGTTCATTTATGAACGGTGAAATGCACTTAACATAATCCTGGGGAGTGACACCGCATGAAATTATTTCATCAGTCAATTGCCCGGATCCGCAATTAAGATAAACTCCCCAGGGAAAGTTTAGTTTAACTGAAGATGCGATTTTCCCGAATACCTTGTTTGAGATGCAATTAAAACCAATTGCTAAAGGAGAAAAGGTTTTGATTAGTTCAATCATATCATTCAAAGATTCTCCGCTTAAAATCTTCAAGTTATCGTCAACGAATAAACTTATTATGAATGGTATGTTATGCTGTGAACAGTGAGAGCAAATGATAAGTATTTCATCCAGGTGGCTCTGAGTTTCGTTGAGAATTAAATCGCAACCCGCTTCATAGAGAAAGTTGATGTGCATCTTATGGTTATTTTCCAACTCGGATTGGGAGATTCCCCGTTCAGTCTGATAACAATCTTCAGCCGGGGCGTTAGATCCAGCAATAATTATTTCATCATTTTCTTTTGCCGCTTGACGTGCCAGTCCAACGGCTGTATTAACAAAGTTTCTAATGTCCAATATTTTTTTTGATCTTTTAACTGCTATCGGATTTGTACGAAACGAATTTGTTGTTATTATATCAGCGCCGTTCTTAATGTATTCTTTATGTAAATCAATTACCTTTTCGGGATGCTTAATATTGGAATAAGAACTCCATAGATATTCGTCTCTTTCGTACTCTGCTGACATCAGGATACTACCTACTGCACCATCAAGAACCAATGGTTTTTGTGAGGGTAAAAACTTTTGTTTTATGTCGGTTACGTGAATCATTGTTGTCTTTTTATTGAATCAAAATACTTCTCTGTTTCTTTTACAATTCTTTCCAGGTCGATCATCTGAATACATTCAAGATTATTAGGGCATACCTTTTTCCAGCAGGGAGCGCAGGATAATCCTTCGGGAAAAAGTTTAACACCTCTGTCGTATAGATCTATTTCCGTCCAGCAGCTTAATCCAAACCAGGCAATAACAAATTTTTTCAATGCGATTGCAAGATGCATCCCAAAAGAATCGCCTGTAATAATAACCTTTGGGATGCTTTCATAACAAGCGCCTTTTCTGATACCATCCGTTGTTGGGGTACTGATGATTTTATTTCCAAATGGAGCGCTTATTTCCAGATCGAGTATTTTTGAACTGCATCCTTTAGATAAAGAAGATATTAAGGTGCTTTTAAAACGTGCAGTTTATGATATGGAAAAAGGGATGGGAAGCTATGGTGCAGTGATTGATGAGGATGCACTGGAATTTTTGGCTGATATTTCCGGAGGCGATGCAAGAAATGCATTAAATGCTATCGAACTTGGAATTCTAACAACAGAAAGAGCTATCGATGGAAAGATACA
>CAZEXO010000376.1:226-3078 GCA_964516545.1 uncultured Melioribacteraceae bacterium | reverse complement strand
CATATTTTGAACAAGACCCTAATCAATTCAAAATAAGGAACAAATAGCGCATAGGAAATTTTATTAATTTTTACATGCGAAAACATTAAGTACTAATAACAGCATCCATTCGATATTTTTAATAATTCCTGTATCAGACAATCAATTTCAAAATCTGTCATACATAACCGGATTTTGAAAAATGATATTTGATATTCTAACATCAGTTTAATAGCGGATACCAATGGTCTTTGATTGATTTTGGCATCCATTACAGTTGAATTTATAAGAAAACAGACACACTAACCTTAACTATTTTGCAACTTCAGAAGCAGGTTTTGGAGCTGCGCACCCACTGCTACAAGTGTTATTTACATCAGCTATCAAAGCGGAATCTTCTTCTAAATCCACAATCTCTTCTTCTTCAATTACCGGTTCCAAATAAGTGGTTCCTTCCATTTTTTTGTCACCTCCTTCTATATATTTTCTAGTTCACATATTTTGAACAAGACCTCAATCAATTCAAAATAAGGAACAACTGTGCATGAGAAACTTTTAATAATTTGTGCATGCGAAAACATTAAGAACTTGTAACAGTATCCGCTCAACATATTTTACGATACTTCTTTATAGTCTCGATGCTACATTATTTCTTTCTTAACTAAATTATTATGCTTCAGAATTTTCGAAAATTTTATTCTGAATAATGCTGCTTACCTGTTCCAATATTGATTTCACGGATACCAATGGTCTTTGATTGATTTTGGTATCCATAATATTTGTTTTTAGAAAAACCAGACACACTAACCTTTACTTACTTAGCTTCAGCAGGTTTATTGCATGCACATCCGCTTTCACATGTGTTATTCGTATCAGCTATCAGCGAGGAATCTTCTTCTAAATCCACGATATCTTCTTCTTCAATTACGGGTTCCAAATAAGTGGTTTCTTCCATTTTTTTGTCACCTCCCTTTTCATATTTTTTTGTCTGCATATTTTGGACAAGACCTTAATCAATCCAAAATATCAAACCTAAGTCTATATCTGAACCGTATTGATCTCAGAATTCATTTTTGCCCATTTACAAAATTGATTGGAAAATTCACCCGCATTCTGATCAATATATGCGGGACAAACAAAACAGTTATTTATCAGTTCACACTTTTCACATTTTGGAGCTTTATAATTTTTCAGCCAGTCGACTGTTTTCTTCATTTCATCCGAATTCCATAATTCTTCAAGAGAATGATTTCTGATATTTCCAACCGGAGTTCTCCAATATTCACAGGGGAAAACATCGCCTTCTGGATTAATTTTCATTTTTGTTTGTCCGGCCAGACAAATGGTTTTCGTGATAGGACTTACTTTTCCTGATTTTATGAGACTTTTAAGGTCTTCTTCTGATGCTGCGTAGTCCAAGGGTTCCAGAGAATTATTATGCGTGGGAAAGATTTTCATTTCTATTTGATGTTCAGCTCCTAGTTCTCTGCAGAATTTTTCTGCATTAAGGAGTTCTTCAGCATTATGACTTAAGAGAGTAAAACCAATAATTACCCGGATATTATGTTTCCTCAAATATTTTATGGCGTTCAGCGATCGGTTGAAAGATCCGTCAACCCGGGTTATTTTATCGTGGGTTTTTGAGGTAGTTCCATATAAACTTATCTTCACAAATGAGATAAATAATTCCGAAAGTCTATCGGCTTTTTCAGAAGTTAATAATGTCCCGTTTGTAAAAATGCCATTTAAAAAACCCAGTGATTGAGAGTATTCCAAAATTTCAAAAAAATCATCTCTGCAAAAAACCTCACCGCCGGTAAAATGAACCTGATGACAGCCAAGTTCTTTAAGCTGATTTAAAATATTTTTGATTTCTGCTAAGGTTAGTTCATTTTTGGGAACAGTTGAAATATAACAATGCAGACAATTTTCATTACATCTATAAGTAAGTTCCAGCATTGCATGATAAACTGTATGAGCCTTATATGCCTCATAACCTAATTGAATTGTTTTATTGTAGGCAACTAAATTTTTCTTTTTACTGAAATTCGGATCTGGCCGGCATTCAATCAAATCTCTTTCATATAAAGATTTCACTAATTCGATGAGATTATTTTCAGGAATCGCTTCCGGAATTTCTCCGGCTTTTAATTTATCCCACAAGTGGATGCTGTCTTTGCTGTAAATCCAGACTTCATCCTTTTTCTGATTTACGAGACAAAGTTTACCATTAATTATTCTTTCACTGATATGTTTGGGTACGCAAATTTCGAAATCAAACATGATTAATTACTCTCAACTAATTCTGAACACATTTGTGCAATGCTGCAACTGATAGGTGATTTACCAGCTAAGTTTCCGGTTTCAAGATATGCTCTTGCCGGGCATCTGCCGCAATATTCACTAAAAGAACAATCTTTACATTCTTCCGGGTCAGCCGAATTGGCATCTCTGAATTTTTTAATTTCCGGCGAGTTGAACCATATTTCACGTAAGGTTTCTTCTCTAATGTTCCCAAATGGAATATCCGATAGCCATTCGCAGGAACATACATTTCCGTTTGGAGAAATTGAACATCTGGTTTTTGCCGGATCACATTGAACTTTCGAGGGAAGAGAAATCGATTGCTTAGAATATTGTTCAATCAAAAGTCTTTGTTCATCCGTAGATATCATATAATCAAGAGTAGATTTATCACCATCAACACGTGGAATCATACTTCCTGAGGATATTTTTACCTGAATATCATGGTCTTTTATAAATGAACGAAGTGATGTAAGTTCGTAAAAGTTTTGCTTCATGATAAGATACTTTCCATATACCGTAACTTTATTTTCTCTTAAGTATCTCATTGCATTACATATTCTATCGAA
>CAZEXO010000376.1:0-216 GCA_964516545.1 uncultured Melioribacteraceae bacterium | reverse complement strand
ACAAACCAATCGAAAGTATTGGAAGTGGTTCCGTATAGGCTAATTTCCACATCTAACAAGTACGGTTCGCATGAACCGAGAATTTCGGCAATCTCTTGTGTTATTAAGGAACCATTTGTTTTTATGCGAATGCTGAATTCTTTTTTGCAGGCATACTCCAGTAATTCAAGAAAATCTTTTCTGACAAAAACTTCACCGCCCGTAAATGCAAGATCG
>CAZEXO010000375.1:0-3088 GCA_964516545.1 uncultured Melioribacteraceae bacterium | reverse complement strand
GTTATACCCCAGTTTTGAGGATGTTGATTAATAGTATTCGAATTGTAATTAGAATAATTAATCGACCCGCTTACCAAGTTATCATATTGCATTGCGTGAATATTTATTACACAAAACAATACGGCAATCACTCTACCAAATGTTTGATAAATTCTACCCTGAGAATTATTTGATTCCATTAGGTACCATTATCCCGGAAGTTTTCGAAATATTGAATTACGGATTATCGCCGACTCTGACATTATCCGGTGGATCATTAAATGATGTTTCATCCTCTCCTCTTGATGGAATTGTAATAATCACCTGATTATTATGAAACACAATTTTTTCCGACATACCTCTGTTTGATCGTTTGATATCGCAATTGAGAGTAATTCTGTCTTCAAATTCGATATCCACAATCTTTAATACGCAGTCTCTATTGAAATTGATTATTCCCTCAAACACCTTTTCAGCTTCAGTTAAAATACCAATACAAGTGTCTCCCTCGTAAATTTCGATTTTTGGATTCATGCTTTCACTGAAAAGCCACGATACATTAAGCAACCAGCCTTTTTTGTCTTCCATGCTCCATCTCCAATTTTTGTTGATTAATTTGGTAATTGCGCCCTTTATGATTTCCGATATGATCCAACCTGTATATGATTGAATCGGGGAAAAATTAAACACCATGAAAAATAATTTTGATAGACCAGATTACAATATATAAATTATAACGCACGAATCAATAAGAATTTTCCTGGAAAGATTTGGCGAATTACGGTTGGTGAATAAAGCGGAATTCTCTTAGTTTTGTACAAAAAGTAAAACAAAAGGATACTATATGAAACAGACATTTTTTTTAATGATATTATTCCTGTTTCCATTATTATTAAAAGCGGGAGACGAAATGAAATTCGAGAAATATTTCGAAGATAAGACCATGCGAGTGGATTATCATCACACCGGAGATGCAACTCATGAGTTGATTACCCTCGATCAGATTTATCAGTACGAAAAATGGTCAGGCGGCAAAAAAAATCTTCTCGACAATTTTAATAATGGAAAATATTATGTAAAAGCTTATGACCTTGTTTCGGGTGAGTTAATTTTCTCAAAGGGATTTGATGGTTACTACGGCGAGTATGAAATAAGTGATCCTGCGATAAACGGCATTCAGAAAACTTTTCATGAATCAGCGATAATTCCCTGTCCGAAAAATAAAATCAGACTTGCCTTCGAAAAACGTAACCGTGAAAAACAACTGGAGGAAAAATGGTCTTTTGAAATTGATCCCGCGGATATCATGATTATCCGTGAGCAGCCAATGGACAAAGATGTTCTTGTTATAAAAAGTCATTACTCGGGCGATCCTTCAACAAAAGCTGACTTTGTTTTTCTTGGTGAAGGTTATTCACGCAATGATATTGAAAAGTTTAAGTCGGACGTAAATAAATTCACCGAAGTATTTCTGAAATATGAACCATACAAATCCATGAAAGAACATATTAATATCTGGGGAGTATTAAAACCCGGTGAGGAATCAGGCATCGACGAGCCACGCGCGAATATTTATAAACAAACAGTTCTGAATGCAACTTTCAATTCTATGGGAAGCGAAAGATATGTTTTAACCGAGGATAATAAATCTATGCGCGACCTGGCTGCTTTTGTGCCTTACGATGCAATTTGTATAATGATTAATCACAAACGTTACGGCGGCGGTGGAATTTATAATTCGTTTTGTACTTTTACAACGGATAATCAGTTTCATGAATATCTGCTTGTTCATGAATTCGGGCATTCGTTTTCCGGTCTTGCAGATGAGTACTACACTTCATCAACTTCGTACAACGATTTTTATCCACGCGGAATAGAACCGGTAGAACCAAATATCACAGCGCTTCTTGATCCGGCGAATCTGAAATGGAAACATCTTATTGATACGGGAATTGAAATTCCTACTCCATGGGAGAAAAAAGATTTTGACGAGATGGATACGAAATGGCAAATACGACGAGCGGAAATGAATGAATACATTGCAAAAGTTAAACGTGAAAAAGCTTCCGCCGATGTTATCAAAAAAGCCGAAGATGATTACGCTGTAGCTGATAAATCTCATTCCGAAAAAGTTGATAAGTATTTACAGAGCAGCAAATACTGGGGTAAAGTAGGCGCCTATGAAGGAGCTGGTTATTGTTCTGAAGATATGTATCGTCCAATGCTCGACTGCATTATGTTCAGCAAAGGTGCTAAACCATATTGCAGAGTGTGTGAAGATGTTGTGAGAAAGAAAATTTTGTTCTATGCGGAATAAATATTTTTCCACTTGAGTCATCGTGGCTGATCTATTCTCTTTTGCCACAAAAACTTGAACTTGTAAGCCGTCTTTCAGGCTGAGGCGCTAATAAAAATTTAATAATAAAAAAAGGAGGATCATCAGATCCTCCCAACGTTTTTATTTAATATGTTTTAACACTTTATCTGCTTCACAACAAACTCGTTCAAACACTTCTTCAAATGTGCCTGTACCGTCAATTTTGTGAACACCGTGAATCTGTTGATACTTCTCAATCACGGGTACGGTTACAGTCTCATGAGTCTGAAGTCGTTTAACAATACGTTCAGTGCTTATATCATAAGGCATACATTTATCGGTTTTGCTGCGCGCGTCAAGTCTCTTAACAAGTTCAAGCGTTGGCACTTCAATATCAATCACCATCGAAATTGACGAACCGTGTTTTTTTAATAATCCGTCAAGAATGTAGGATTGAACGAGTGTTCTCGGAAATCCCTTAAAAATAAATCCCTTTGTTCCATTATGGTTGGCGAGTTTTTTCTCTATCAGCCTTACAACCAGTTCATCGGGAACAAGCGCTCCTGTTTCATAAAGCGTCTTGATTTCTTTTCCGGTCTGATCATCCGATTTCATTTCCCTTTGAAGCATTTCACCGGTTGATAAATATTCAAGTCCGTATTTTTTCGCAAGCGCTTTACCTTGCGATCCTCGTCCGGAGCCGGGATAACCGAATATAACAACATTAAAAAGATGTTTACTGAGTTCGTTACCGATAATCTGCTCAAGCGATTGAGTGACTTCCTCGATAGA
>CAZEXO010000374.1:0-3125 GCA_964516545.1 uncultured Melioribacteraceae bacterium | reverse complement strand
CCGTGATGGCGATTGCTTATTTAAGCATTGTGTTGTTTGTCAAATCCGCTTTCATGCTCTATGTTTTGATGGCGCTTGCGGGTGTCGGCTGGGCGGCAATTGTTAGTCTCCCTTTCGCCATAATGTCGGAACAGGTAAACAAAAACAAGATGGGATTTTTTATGGGTATCTTTAATCTGTCGGTCGTTCTTCCACAACTTTTCGCCAGTCTTGTTCTCGGATATTTTGTTCAGAATTCTCCCGATAAAAATATCATCTTTATTATCAGCGGAGCCGGACTTGCTGTATCATCTCTTCTCTGGTGGATGGTTAAGGAACCTAAGAGAAATATTTAAGAGGACAATAACATGAAACAAAGATTACTATTATTATTCCTCATTGTATTGTTTATCTCATGCAGCACCGAGAAACAATTTGAAATAACCGATATTATTCAGCCGGTTAAACTCACGGCGGGTAGTCAGAAAAGCATTCATCTGAGCGATTTATTTTACTCGCCTGAATATCAAATAAAATTTCTGCCGAATGATATCATCAAAATTGAGCCATCTGACAGCGCGGTTACATTTTCTGCCGGAAATAATTTTGAAGGACTCACAACTGTAGATTTTGAACTATACGGAAAATTATACTCAATCCCTGTTTATATAAAAATTGTGGACGAAATAAAATTTAGTTTTAGACCAAAGAAAAAATATAACTCATTAACTCTCTTCGGAAGTTTCAACGGCTGGAACCGACAAACACTTCCCCTCAATGATCCTGACGGCGACGGAATTTTTGATGTTTGTGTTCAGCTTGAGCCCGGCAGATATGAGTACAAATTTTACGCTGACGGTGAGGAATTACTCGATCCCCAAAATCCCAACAAAATACCCAACGGTATCGGAGGAATAAACTCCTTCATTGAGGTAAAAAATAAATTCCCGGAAAAACTGATTCTCCATAAGGACATAATCAATTCTTCGCCAAAGGAAAATAAGTTCACATTTTCACTTGAGAGTAAAACAACACAGTTTCTCAGCAAAAAAAATGTTTTAGTTTTTCTTGACAACAATTTACTTTCTGATGAGCACTATGTCTGTGAAGAGAATAAAATAAAAATACTCCCCGGTAACATCGATTTCCAGAATAAAAAAATGCTGAGAGTGACAGTAACTGTTAATGGTCAGGTCAGCAACATGCAGATGATTCCGCTGAATGATAAAAACTTTTCATGGTACGACGGAATTATTTATTCACTCATGGTCGACCGATTCAGCAACGGTGAAACAGAGAACGATAATCCCATAAAACATGATTCTCTTGAATGGAAAGCAAATTATATGGGAGGCGATTTACAGGGAATCACTAATAAAATTAACGAAGGATATTTTAACAAACTGGGAATTAATACAATTTGGATTTCACCGGTTTATTCAAATCCTAATGAAGCCTTCCGCGAGTACCCGGAGCCTCATCGTTATTACTCGGGTTATCATGGTTATTGGCCAACTCATCATTTAATGGTTGAAGAACATTTCGGTGATATGGATAAGTTAAAAGACCTTGTAAACAATGCTCATGAACACGGAATAAAAATACTTCTTGATTTCGTTTCGAATCACGTTCATGAACAGCATCCCTTTTTCAAAAATAACAGGGATTGGTTCGGTCAGCTTGAATTACCCGACGGACGTTTGAATTTACGTTTCTGGGATGAATACAGATTAACCACCTGGTTTGAGCCTTATCTGCCTTCGTTTGACTATGATAATTCCCATGAGGCTGTCGAAGCTATGACCGACAACGCGGTATGGTGGCTAAAGACAACCGGCGCCGACGGATTCCGTCACGACGCGGTTAAACATGTTCCCAATAATTTCTGGCGAAGACTTACTCAAAAACTTAATGAAAAAATCGCGCAGCCTGAGAATAAATATGTTTATCAGATCGGTGAAACATTCGGCGATTATGGGTTAGTTAGTTCTTATGTGAATCCCGGACAATTAAGCGCTCAGTTCAACTTCGAGTTATATAATGTTGCCTCGGCAGTTTTCCTGGATAAAGAAAGATCTTTTGCAGAATTAGCGAATGAAATGGATAAAACTCTTGAGGTCTACGGCGCGCTTCATTTCATGGGCAATATTCTGGATAGCCACGATAAAAATCGTTTCATGGCGTATGCTGATGATGATATTACTTCAAACACGCCTGACGCATCATGGCTGGGATGGAATAATCCTCCTGAAGTAAATAATCCTTATAACTATAAAAAGGCTGAGATTTATTATGCTTATATGATGAGCATTCCCGGGCTGCCCGTTATTTATTACGGAAGTGAATTCGGTATGACGGGAGCCGCCGATCCTGATAACAGAAGGATGATGCGCTTCGATAATGATTTATCAGAAGGCGAGAAAGAGCTGCTTAATAATGTAAAAAAAATAGTCGGGATCAGGAATAACCATTCGGCTTTACGCGAAGGCGACTTTATTACCCTGAAAGCAGACAAAAATGTGTTTGCTTATTTGCGTTCGGATTTTAATGAAAGAATTCTTGTCGTGATAAATAAAAGTAATTCGCCGGTGAATGTTGATCTGGAATTTCCTCCGCAATATTCTATTTCATTGTTAGCAAGTATAAAGACCAATGACACAATCAGCGTTAAGAATAATTCGGTAAGTATTCCCGTAAAAGATACCGGCTGGGAAATGTACATTCTGAAATAAAACATAACACGCGGATGACCATGATCTGGCGGATTTACACGACGGAAATGTGAGTATAAATAATCGCTTCAGGAATACGTTCGAAGGATTTGTTGTCGTAGACGAAGCCGGTAATTTGGCTAAGCTGGTTTTGCCCGAACAAAATAATATTCATACAAAGTATGACAGAGAGAATAATTTCATTCTTCATTTTTATATGTTGTGATTCCGAGTAAAACATGTAAACATAGTAGAAATGTTTGAGTGTGAAATCCTTATTTTGTCCCCGCATTAGTATAATGATTATTGATTATTATCCAGATAGCATTCTTTCAGAGAGCTATGATTGTCGTTCAATAAAAGAAATCCCGGAATCCAATTAATGAACTCCGGGAGTGAAAATTATTTGACGAGCAGCATTTTCTTTGAGATTGT
>CAZEXO010000373.1:0-3157 GCA_964516545.1 uncultured Melioribacteraceae bacterium | reverse complement strand
GTTTAGAACTTTTTTTATCGAAGATGAAAAGTTCCGATCTTCTGAAAATGAGCTTATAGATCCAATTTTATGTTATGGTAGAGCTGGAAAAGTTGGGTTTGTTGAATTTACAGACATTACATCTCATTCAGAATGGGTGGATGTATGGAAGGTATATGTGCCAGAATCTAACAATATTGGGACTGAATTAAATGATGATAATCAAAATTCTTTTGTAGGAAAACCTAAAACAGTTTGCACAGAATCTTTTTTGGTTGTTGGAGCAGACCTTCAGTTAAATGAAATATCTGCATCACATTTATCACTATATCTTCGAACAAAATTTGCTCGGTTTTTAAATAGTTTATCTAAGATTAGTCAGCATGGTACAAGAAAAACTTACAGATTTGTACCACTTCAGGATTTTTCAAGCGCATCAGATATCGATTGGTCTCAGAGTATTACAGAAATTGATGAACAACTCTTTTTGAAATACCAACTTACCGACGAGGATAAAAAACACATTCGCACATCAATAAAAGATATGACGTGAAAAGTGAATTGGTTTTTACCGAAACACTCAATACCAGATGCCACGGTTTTTCTCTCCTGGATGTATTATGTAAAAAGAGAAATATTATTTCATCAATACCCATTTTATAAACGGGGTTAAGAGGAGTTTTGAAAATTGAAAGCAACAGAAGCAAAGTTATTAAAATTTATAAGAAAATCACCCCAGTTTGTAATTCCAATTTATCAACGTTCTTATTCCTGGTCCGAAAAAGAATGTCGGCAACTTTGGGGTGATATTGTGCGGGCCGGTGAGGATGAAAAAATTAATGCACATTTCATTGGTTCCATTGTTTATATTGAAAAAGGAATTTATCAGGTTACAAGCCAATCGCCAATCTTGGTTATTGATGGTCAGCAGAGACTCACAACAGTTTCATTGTTAATTGCTGCATTAGCAGAAAAACTGGATGCTCTACCAGAAGATGAACAGGAAATTCTGGAAGGATTTTCTCCCAGAAAATTGAGAAACTATTATCTGCGAAATCCAGAGGAAGATGGAGAGAAGTATTACAAGCTTATCTTATCAAAAACTGACAAAGACACTATGGTTTCAATTGTTGATGAAAAGGAAGTTCCAAAAGACTACTCCTTTAAGATTTCTGAAAATTATGAATTGTTTAAATCATGGTTAGATGAGTATTCGGATCGGCTGGAAGTAATATGCAAAGGAATCGCAAAACTTATCGTCGTTGATATATCCTTAACCAGCGATCAAGATAATCCACAACTGATATTCGAGAGCATGAATTCAACAGGGAAAGAATTAACCCAAGCTGATCTCATTCGAAATTACATTTTGATGGGTCTTGATATTAAGCAGCAGACCTATTTGTATGAGAATTTCTGGAGACCGATGGAAATTGATTTTGGTCAGGAAGCTTACAATTCAGATTTTGATGGCTTCATGCGTCATTATTTGACGGTACAGACTGGGAAAATACCCCGAATAAATGAAGTATACGAAGGCTTCAAAGAGTATGCTACTTCGATGAAATTCAAAAATTTCACCATGAGCATGATTGTAGAGGATATAAGAAAATTCTCGAAGTATTTCTGCAACATGACATTGAGGCAAGAACCGGATAAAGAGCTTCAATCAGCGTTCAATGATATTAAGGAGTTGCGGGTTGATGTAGCCTATCCAATGCTATTAGAGGTCTACGATGATTATGCATCAGGCTTTCTGGCAAAAAATGATTTTGTCCAAATATTGCGGCTGGTTGAAGCTTACGTTTTCCGTCGAAATATTTGCTCCATTCCAACCAACTCATTGAATAAGACCTTCGCTACTTTTATGAAATCTGTCGATCGAATGCGTTATTTGGAAAGTGTGAAAGCTCAATTTATACTACTGCCTTCTTATAGAAGATTTCCTAACGATATTGAGTTTAGAAAAGAACTACAAACTAGAGATGTATATAACATCCCACGAAGAAGTTATTGGTTTAAAAGAATCGAAAACTATGACCGCAAAGAACAGGTTGAAGTAGATCAATACACGATAGAACATATCATGCCTCAAAATCCCAACTTATCCGATGAATGGAAAGCTGCGTTGGGTCCTGAATGGGAAAGAATCAGAGAAACATGGTTGCATACAATCGGTAACCTGACACTAACAGGATACAATTCCGAATATAGTGACAAACCGTTTATCGAAAAAAGAGATATGGAGAACGGTTTTCGTGATAGCCCAATCAGGTTCAACCAGTCTCTCAGGAACGTTGAAACCTGGGACGAGCAAGCCATTATTGAAAGAGCAAAACAATTAAGTGATCTTGCATTAACAGTTTGGACTTCTCCAAAGCTGGCAGAAGATGTTCTTGAAAACTATCGACCAGATTCAACAGAAAAGTCGGCAAACTCAATCGAAAATTTTGCTTATCTTTCACCAGGGAACAGTTCTTTTGTTGAAGAGGTAAGATATCTTTTCGATGTTCTCAGAAAAGAAATTTTAGCGATCGATTCTGTAGTCGTGGAAGAATATCTGAAGTTATATATTGCGTATAAGGCAGAGACAAATTTTGTTGATGTGGTTCCTCAAGCAAAGCGACTAAGGCTTTCTTTGAATATGCCTTTTGCCGAGATAAATGATCCAAGACGTATTTGCAAAGATATCACAAATCTTGGTAGATGGGGCAATGGTGATGTGGAAGTGGGTTTTTATGACATCAAGGACCTTCCATATATTATGAGTCTTATCCGCCAGTCATTTGAACGACAGATGGTTAATTCGATTTAAATAGTTAAATAAATCGCAGACAATAGATTTTGTACAAAACAAGTATCGTTAAGGTAATTATCTTTGAAGCAGATAAGCCAACTCTAGTTCTTTCATGGTCTTTTGACCATGAAAGGCTTTTGACCGCAGGGCTCCAATGACAGAACCGAGGACCTGTAGATTAGAACTCCAGGGCTGGCGGGCGGATCACCACGCTGCGCTCGCGATGACAAGAGAAGAAACTTTGCGAGGAGCTAAGCGAGGTGGCGTATTTCGCTCTACAGAGTTCATGCACTACTTACTGCAACGCTTGATAAAAAAAATTGCCTATAGTCTCAAAATATGCATTTGTAATACCAAAAGCGGCAGGGTGTTTGGTGATGA
>CAZEXO010000372.1:0-3159 GCA_964516545.1 uncultured Melioribacteraceae bacterium | reverse complement strand
TGCAAATAACGCCAAGTAATACTGCCGCATCGATCAACGGTGCCGCAATATGTGTTAAATTATTAAATACGAATCCCTCAACCACTGATGGAATAACCGCTATAAATGCCTTAGTTGGTTCGTAACCGGCAAGATTAGAAACATGCCCTCCGGTAATGTTATCAATTATTACAAAACTCTCAATCCATCCTTTGTTTACACCATCGGCAACTTCTGGCGTACCAATACTTGTAATAATAACAAACGCCAGTGCACTACCTATACCAAAACTACTTAATGCTATTTCCTTCACTCCGAATCCGGAATACCAAGCTGCTTTAAACTGATCCATTACAATGCGACCGATAATATTTAACAGAAGCAAAATGATCAGTAAAATAAGAAGCAACAAAAAGACCGTTGAGAGTATGGCGAATACAACAGATAAAATCGGCAATATATATTGAGAAAAAAATATTTTAATACTTTCCAGATAAGGATTCAGAATTCCAATCAGCCAGGACCAAAAAATAGGGATATACTTGTATAGAATTATTCCCAGAAATGCCGCACCAAAAATGATGGATAAAACTTTCAGTAATTTCTCTCTATATGCATAAATTACACCCAGCAGTGCAAGTGACAGCAATATCCACCAACATTCTAGGAATAAAAATTCAAAAATTGCACGAAAGAATGTGAATATCCATACGAAAACAATGTTAATGTACTTTAAGATTGTTACAACAATAATAATACTCCATGAAATCAGATGAAGCGCTGAATATCCCAATATAATTCCAACTATTCCATACATCACAAAGAAAGCACTTTTATGTCGGATAGCGAATAGAATTACCAAAGAAATATAAATCCATAACATTAAGAAGTTATATGACATTAGTGTTGGAAAGGTGAATTCAATCTTTTCACTAAATAATGTGATGAAAATATTCTGAAATACACTTATTGGTTTTTGGAGAGCGATTTGTAATTCGGTATCATTTACTCTTTGAACAATCAGATCGTTTAGAAGTTTAGAGAAATTAATAAAAAGATAAATAAAACCTGCGATTGATGTGATAATAAGAGCTTTCCAAGGCAGTTTTTGTTTGTTTTGAGTTTCACTTTCCATTTTACTATCTATATTTTGTTATTGTATTATTTCATTCCGGTTCAGTTAAGTATTTTTTTGAATCGGTTATTCTACATTACAAATACAGACTTGTCTTCAATATCAAGGAATAGAATCTATTTCATGCAATTAACTATATTACCTCAAAATATTTTCTAATAAATCTCAAGACTATAATGGTAATTATTTACACTTTTTATTCAAGTCTACATCTTGATGCCCGGGGTGTGGCTCCCTTCGCTTTTCCAGCCGCCGATTTGAATCTGTCAATCTTTATTCCTGTTCAATATGCTTATTACAAGTTTTTTTACCATCTCCGATTCTTCCGGTTTACTCGAGGCAATAAAAAGAGTCAATGAAGCTAATGCCTCGTTACTAATAATCTGCTCATTTCTGCTGTTTAATAGCGCCCTATTCTCCTGAAGGAAATAAAGAAAGCATGCTGCGGCTATTCTTTTCTTTCCATCTATAAACGAATGGTTCTTTGTTATAAAATAAAGCAGATTTGCCGCCTTCTCTTCAATCGACGGATATAAATCCTTACCTCCAAAAGCCTGTTTTATCTGGTTAACAGAGCTGTTGAAACTGTTATCTTTTGCCCGTGCAAATATACCCGACTTAACTTCTGCATACATTGTTCTTATCACAGTTATGTATTCATCTTCTTCAGGATACTTTACTTTTCTTTTCGTCTTTCCTTTTGAATCAAGTTTTTCATGATCATAATCGTCAAGCAGCTCCAGACCTTTGGAAAACATAGCCAGCATTTCGCTGCTGCTTTTTTCCAATTCCTGCTCAAAAGCGCGGTTAAGTATTCTTATCCCCGTCTTCAGGTACTCAACTTCCTGTTGTTTTTGTGCCAGTCGTTTTTCATTTATTGCGTAACCTTGCACAAGGTAATCTTTTAATCTCTGAGTCGCCCATTGGCGAAATTGCGTACCGCGCAGCGATTTTACACGGTAACCAACAGATATAATCACATCCAGATTATAGTACTCAATTTTTCTTTTGACTTCTCTTTTTCCTTCTTTCTGAACTGTCAAGTATTCCTTGACAGTTGCTGCTCTATTTAGTTCCCCTTCTTTATAGCAATTATTGACATGCAGACTTATATTTTGTTTTGTCTGAAGAAATAATTCAGCCATTTGCATTTGGCTTAACCAAACGGTCTCCTCCTCAAACCGTACTTCAACAGCCGCGCTGCCATCCCGGCTTTTATATATTTCTATCTTATTTTTCATCGGCTGATTTTTCTTCCCATTCCTTAACTTTTCAGTTTGCTTTCGAAAAGAGTTTTATGACGGACATATTACCCTTTTTATATCATTGACTATCTCCCAAATAATTTTATTCTATTGCATCCATCAAGAAATGGAATGCGAAGGAAATTATACCCCTCCCACGGATTATTCTTCCTATTTCTTTTACAATTTTTATATACAATTTTCGGATCAATACCATAGTTTTGAGAATCATCAATAATCAATTGAAGCCATAATTTCGAATCAGGGCTGCAACATTTATCATTATATCTTTCTTCAATACCGTACATCTCCATCCAAGTATCTACTTCTTCCTGGAGAGTAAGCGATGTTATTTCAATTTTTATGTCATTCTTTTTTGGGTCAATTGGATCAAGCGAATTGATTTTTATTTTTATCTTCGGAACAGAATGTTTATCTGAATATGGGAAAAATGATTTTCTCTTTTTCCCTTTTTTATTTAACGAAGGAACTGCAGCTTGTTTGTATGAAGTATTACATGTTGCACATGCTGGAGCTAAATTTTCTACATTAATACTATTAAAGGGAATTTTTGCTTTTGGAAAGTAATGGTCAAATGCGTCCCTTTTAGATAGAAGTTCAGATTTAATATCAGCCAGACCACAGAAAGGACATTTTCCTTTGGAATTGACCCTTACAAATTCTCTATAGAAATCATTTATTGATTTATAAGTTTTACAAAACACACCATTAGAAATCACATGTTTGTATAAGTCTTCACAGAATTTCTTAAGTTTTTCAGCAAGTATGACATGTATTTTA
>CAZEXO010000371.1:0-3192 GCA_964516545.1 uncultured Melioribacteraceae bacterium | reverse complement strand
ATTCAGAAAAAGGACGATGGATTGAGGATCGTAAAAACAGCAAATGGTATACAAAAGAAAAAATATTTATCAATGAGAACGGCCATAAGAAGAGATTAAAAAGAAATGAAGGCGATATCGGTCAACAATTATACAAGCTACGTAATGATGCGATTGAAAATCCCATTGACTTGAAAGACTGGGGAAGGATTTTGCTGCACCTTAACCAGTGGAGAGGATATAGTAGTGACAGGTTTAAAAAGGAAGAAGCTGAAAAATTTGAATATTATGCAGGAACGGTAATTGAATTATCCGAAAAACCTTTGTTAATAAAATATGAAGATGAGTCAGAATCAATTGTACCGATTGAAAATACAGAGAAAAAAGTAAGATGGGAAAAATATAAGTTAAAAATTCAGTTAGAAGAACCTATTCACGAGAGTGAAGATATAATCAGGAAATTTGTAGAAGGTTATGTTTATACCAAGGTTTTGAAATTCAAAAAAAATGAGTTTGTTACATTTAAATTTAAGGAATATAAAAAGGAAACTAAAATTGAATATGTAAACCCTAATCCGGACGATTGGAAAGCAAAATATAAATTACTTCATAAAACATTAACAGATTGGTGTGAAACCGGTGGAACTGTGGGTTCTTATTTCTATAAAAATTTTTATAAAGAAATTAGCATTGACCGCATTCGAAACAATGTGGTGAATAGGGACTGGTATGAAGCTGAATTTGAGAAAATATGGGAAAAACAATATAAAAAGTACAAGGATTATCTGGAAAAATTTTCAATTGACAATATCTTAATTGCAACGTTTAAAGATGTACAGATACACAATGATGTCAAGCGGAAGCCTACATTTGAAGAACAGCTTAAATACCTGATTAAAGATAAAATAATCTATTACCAGCGTCCCTGGCAACAGGGTAAACATAAGGGGAAATGCTGTTTCGAAAAAGTAAAGGTGTTTAAACAACGAATCAACACCCAAACGAAACAAACCGAAAAGTATGAAACTTATGAAGGCCGACCTGTTATTCCCAGAAGCCATCCTTTATACCAGGAGTATAGAATATGGCAACAGATTAATAATTTCAGAATTTATGAATTAAAGGGCGATAAAAAGGAAATACTAATAGAAAAGCCGGAATTACTACAAAAATATTACGAATCAAACAACATAAAATATAGGTCGGTTTCGGAAATCAGGAATAGATTATTCGAAAAACTCAACAACCAAAAGAAAATTACCAACCCGCTTTCTTTTGCTAAGGATGAATTAGGTTTAAATACTGAAGTTCTCGTTTGTAACTATATGAAGAAAAAGAAAAACGGAGAGGTAAAACCCGTTGAGTTAAGCGGAAATGTTACATTGTGTTCATTAAGAACAATCCTGAAGGAGCATCTGCGAGACAGTTACTCGGAGAACTGGTTTTATGAAGTTGTAAAAGAGAGCAGGGATAATCACAAAGGAGATAATTTAAACAAGTATACTACTGTTTCGTATCAAGTGCGGAATATCGATATACTCTGGCAATGTATTTACGATATTACCCTCCGGGATAGTAGTGATGTGCAAAATGCATTGAAAAAAAATTTCCCGCATTTCTCGCCCGAACTTACATTTGCCTTATCAGAAATAAATTTTGAAGATGGGTTAGGTAATCTTTCTGCTAAAGCAGTAAGAAAGATGCTCCCATTAATGAAAGATGAACCTTATTGGAGCGCCGACGCAATACCTGAAAAAATCAGAAACAACATACAAAATATTATTGCGCTTAACAACAGCGAATCAGAACAGAATGCGGAAGAAAAGCTCGTTTCCCTGAAAAACTTTATTCCCGACAAAAATACCAGGAAACGTTTATCCCAATTGAAAACTTTACAGGACTTTAAAGGTCTGAACTTTTGGGAAGCCGCCGGTGTAGTGTATGGAAGTCATTCATCACGAAAAACAGGGAATAGAGAGATTGCAATAGAAAACATCGATAAAATAATACAACCCGTACCTCGGAATTCAATGAACAATCCTGTGGTTGAAAAAATCGTGAATGAAACCTTAATGCTGGTAAAAGATATTTACAAAAAGTACAACGGATTCAACGAAGTACGCATCGAATTGAGCAGGGAACTGAAGGCAAGCCGGGAAGAGCGTGAACAAATGTGGGAAAGTTCACAAAATAATCAGAAACGGATTGAATGGGCGAAAACTATGTTACGAGAAATGAAAAAAAATGCTGCTCATGGCAACTCCGATCTGGAAATTACCAATAAACGGAATATTGACAAGCTAAGGATAATTGAAGATGTGGTAAAGCATAGGACAGGAAAGGAATATGAAAAGAAAGCCAAAGAATATAACATTTCAGAACCAACCAAAGCGGAAATAAACCGTTACCTGATTTGGCTTGAGCAAAATTTCAAATGTCCTTACACTGATCAGCCTATTCCCTTTACCGATGTTTTTTCAAGAAACAAAATAGTAGAAATTGAGCATATTATACCTAAAGAAAGATATTATGATGATTCTTATTCCAATAAAGTACTCACATGGCGGGTAATTAACGAAGCAAAACAGGACAATGGTAACCGCACGGCCTATGAATTTATTGTATCAAAGCGGACTCAGGATAGATTTACGATTAATGGAAAAGAAATAAAACTTGTCGATTCCGGCATGTGGGAAGAACATGTTAAAAGTATGTTTCCTGCCGGGAAAAAAAGAAACAACCTTTTACGGAAAGAAATCCCCGATGAACCAATTAACCGCGAACTAAAAGAAACCCAATACATAAATAAAAGAATAAAAGAAGAGCTTGAAAAAATTGTGGGCAGTGAAAGGGTTTGGACAACGACAGGAAAAGTAACGGATATATTGAGGGAAAGCTGGCATTTACATAATATTATGAAAGAGTTGATAGAAGACAGATATCAAAAGTTTAAGTTTTATGAAGATAAAAAAGAACGTATTGAACAGTTGTGGTATCATCCAATAGATATTACAACTGGTGAGATAAAAACATATGAGAAAGAATATCCTGGTTATAACAAGCGACTAGACCATCGACACCATACTTTAGATGCAATAATCATTGCTTGTACAAAGCAACAACATATACAGTATATAAATAATTTAAACGCGGCCAACTCAGCAGATATTGACAATGGAGATGAACAAAAAAGCAAATATTTGTTTCTGAAAA
>CAZEXO010000370.1:1544-3204 GCA_964516545.1 uncultured Melioribacteraceae bacterium | reverse complement strand
ATCGCAAGAATGGTTAAAGTTACTTCCCTAATAGAAGGCTACACACTACCATTTATGATAAAAAGAAGCCATTTTTATCCGAATGATATAATGAATTACCGATTAAGACAGGGGCAATATGAAGAATAATTACGTAACTATTTCAAAATTACTCCTTGAATATAAAAACCATTCCAATGTAGATTACCTCTTTCCAGTTTAGAACCTGAAGCAAAGAAATTGATTTCATCGAATCCTTATGCGTTTTGTGTTGCGACCTGTTTGGATTACGGAACAAAAGCAGATATTAGCAAATTCGATGTGACTATGAAACTCGTAAAATAACAGGGATTTCTACCAAACAACAGAATCTTGATAATTAGAAGCATCATTGGGAGCTTGTATCCATAGAGGTAGTAAACAAATAAGCGGAAGTTGTGTCGAGATTGAAACCTTTTCATAAAAGACACAAGAGAAAGGATTAAATAACAATGAAGAATCAGAGAGTGCCCATAATCCACATACTAATCATATCTTGTTTGGTATTTATCCTTTTTTCTGGTTGTACTAAGATTGAAGAAAAACCGATGGTTATCCCTGAAAGTGAAACCATTGATGCGGTGTCTATTGAAAACACTTCTCCATCACAATCTACCGATGAAAAAGCAAAAAATATTCAGTATCTTATTGATCCTGATCATGAACTTTTTTTACAAAATGAAAAAGAAGAATATCTATCGTATGAAGGATACGGTAGTAATTTTCTAGTAACCACAGATGTAGAATTCACAATTGATATCAATATTGATCAGATAAATGACAATGGTCTCAATTCTAGTACTGGTATTAATTTTTGGGGTTACTCAACTGATGGTTATGTTCAGATCTTCAATTTAACATATCAAAATGGATTTTGGAGCGCCGGATACAAATTAGGGTGGGAAGCAACAGAATTTGAGATGTGGGAAACATTTGACGATTTAACATCCCCAAGTCAATATTTCTTGATCAAAATCAGCGAAAATGGAAAACATATAACTATTTCAAACGATTCAGGATTCGAAAGAATTCTGTCATTGCCTGATCCATCGGATTCGTTCTTTTTGAGAGCAGAAACAGTTATTGCTCATTGGCAGTTGGGACCATTTAACACATTGAAGGTCACCGAATTCTTCATTCATATACTTGATCAAGAAATCGAAGACCAAACTAGCTTTAATTCAAATCAAAACGACCTTCAAACAGAGTTGTTACAAAATAGCCCTACCAATGAATTTCACGTTTCATTGACTGGAGACGATCAAAATCCTGGTACAGAAAACTTACCTTTCCGAACGATAGAAAAAGCCCGTGATACTATAAGACAAATAAACACCGGTATGGATGGAGACATTCTTGTAATTATTCACGGTGGAATATACACGTTATCAAAACCCATCGAGTTTTCTCAAATTGATTCAGGACAAAACGGATTTCAAATTATCTACAGGGCAGCCGAGGGTGAGACGCCGATCTTTTCTGGTGGAGTGACTATTGACGGTTGGAAAGCAATTGAGAATACGAATCTCTGGGGAACGAAAATTGAAGGGATTGATGATTTCCGACAATTATACGTCAATGGTAAACGGGCGATCAGAGCTTATAAAGACACTGCCATTGTGGGCAATGAATGGGTTGAGGG
>CAZEXO010000370.1:0-1534 GCA_964516545.1 uncultured Melioribacteraceae bacterium | reverse complement strand
CGCGATGGAATCAAGATCAAATCCAGTCTTTTACCAACCATTTCTGATCCCTCTTCGCTTGAATTACACTGGTTATATGATTGGAAAGACATGCGACTTCCGGTTGATGACATAATCGATAACAAGGATGGCACCAAAACAATTTGGATGACACAACCTTATTACTCAAATGCACTATCAATGAGGGACTTTGACGAAAATCACAAATGGATACCTGGTTTTGATATTCCATTCTATGTTGAGAACGCGATGGAATTACTGGATAAGCCTGGTGAATGGTATTTCGATGAAAGTACCAACATGATTTATTATTATCCAAATGAAAATGAGCAAATAGAATCCTCTGAATTCATCATTCCTCAGATCCAAAATCTACTAAATTTATCTGGCAAGAATGTAGAGAACGAGATACATGATGTTGTCTTTGATGGAATTTCGTTTGCTTATGCTGGTTGGACCAGAGCTAGTACCGTTGGAACATTTGGGGCTCAGGCTCAAAGTCTGATGTCATTAAATAAATGGGGAGATTATGAAACTACCCCAGCTCATATAAATATAAATCACGCCAAAAACATTATTTTTAAGAATTGCCAATTTTTTCACATGGGGGCTCTAGCAATACACATGAACAACAATGTTCATGACTCAACAATCGAGGGCAATTTGTTCAATGATATTTCGGACTCGGCAATCATGATTGGTCATTGGAATCATGATTATATTACTTCACCCTTAATCCAATCTCCGGCACAAAATAATATTATCCAAAATAACCTCATTACAGATGTTGGTAAAGAGTATTGGGGGGCACCGGCAATCGCCGCTTATTATGTAAACAACATTCGAATTGTCCACAATCATATTGATAATATCCCTGGTATAGGAATATCAGTTGGATGGGGTTGGTCATCCACAACTGATTCAACCACTTGTCACAATAATTATGTCTCTAAGAATTTAATTACGAATATTACAAATAAAGTTACTGATGGTGGAGGTATCTATACTCTAGGACAACAACCGGGCACTATCATTGAAAATAATGTGATTAGAAATGTAAATAACCTTCAACCTTGTTTATACACCGACGAAGGATCTGCATATATTTCACTAAAGGAAAATGTATGCGACAATGCTGGGATTTGGTTAAGCGTTTGGATAAACACGATACATGATAATGAAATTCAAAATACCTACACAAACGTTCAAGGTATTAGAAATGAAGGTGTCAATATCTCGATTAGTGATACAACCTATGTCGATGGCCAATCCTGGCCTGACCAAGCAATTGAAATAATCGATGATTCGGGTTTGGAACCTCCATTCGAATACTTATATGATTGGATCGATTAGAAAATAGAAATCGGAGGTGTTGCCCAAAGCATCCGCGGGTCAAGATCAAGCGGTGTTACTGAATCGCAAGAGCATTAGCCACCTCTTCAAGTATCGAATCGACGCAGCTAACTGAGAGGTTTTCAAAAAGAGAATATTTTTCTGCAATTCGCTTAGTGATTTTCCTTATAAGAAGGAAAAT
>CAZEXO010000369.1:0-3240 GCA_964516545.1 uncultured Melioribacteraceae bacterium | reverse complement strand
CACCGGCAACTGCTGCGGCTACGCATACCACTGCGGCAACACCGAGAACAGCAGCAACACCCTGAGTTCCTTCCATTCCCAGGGCGACCATAAGAATTGCAGCGACAACAAGTGTTGATAATGTTAATCCGCTAATCGGGTTATTGCTTGATCCGATAATTCCAACCAGGTAACCCGAAACAGCTGCAAAGAAAAATCCGGCAATTATCATAACAATTGTTGCAACTAAAGCGGCAACAACATCCTGTGCGAAATAATTATAAATGAAAAATGTAGCAACACCAGTCGCGAGTATACCGACAATTATCCAGGAAAAACTAATGTCTTTTTCAATTCTGTCGGATGTAGCTTCGCCGGTTGCGGCTTTTTTAACATCGCTAATTGATCTGCCGATTCCGGTGATTAAATTTTTTCTCATTTTCCATAACGTAAAAGCAGCGCCAACCAACATTCCGCCGATTGCTATTGGTCTTACATAGTCTTTCCAGACCTGTACAATAATATCAGCGTCAATAGGAGTAACAGTTTCGCCGTTTCCGCTGTACTTAAAATAAGCAATCATAGGAGCTAAAAGTCCCCAGGCTAACACACCACCGCTAAAGTTAAGGGCAGCGAGTCTAGGACCGATTATGTAACCGACACCCATGTATGCAGGACTTACATCCGGTGAACGGAAAAGAATTCCACCGTGACCAATTTTTGTAAGAAGATCAGCCGATGTAGCAAAAAGTTTAAACTGACCCAGAGCCTGAATCAAAGCGCCGATTCCCATAGCGTTAAATAAAAACCTTGAGCTTGATCCTCCGGTTTGTCCGGCTTTGTGAATTTCAGCAGCGGCAACCGATTCCGGGAAAGGAAGCTCAACATCCTCAACCATTACCCTTCTTAATAATGCAACAAACATAATTCCCAGCACACCGCCGGCAAACATGATAGCGGCAGAAATAACATAATTACCGGGAGTGAAAAACGGATTCCAAATTCCGGCAATAAAAAATGCAGGAAGTGTGAAGATTGCCCCGGCGGCAATAGATTCACCAATCGAACCGACAGTACGGGCAAAGTTCTCTTCGAGAATAGTACCCTTTAATAATTTGATTATCGCCATTCCGATAACGGCAGCGGGATATGTGGCGGCAATCGTCATGCCTGCCTTAAGACCCAGATAAGCATTTGCAGCACCGAGCACAACTGCCAAAACGAGTCCTATTAACAGAGCCCGTAGCGTAAATTCCGCCATATTAGTCTCGGACGAAACAAAAGGAACAAACTTTTTTTGTTCAGCCATATTTTCTCCTTATCCTCAGAAGTTTACATTTTACACTGATAAAAAATCAGTCTTTACTTAATATTGTAACGGACATCAAAATAAAAAAATTATTAAATAATACCCAACAATCCGTCGGTTTATTTTGCTTAAAATTTCATCTTCCTCATTCCGATATGGCAGATAGCGAAATCATATTTCACAGGATCCGATGGATCGAATTTCTTTAATTTCTTTGTGATCTCTTCAGCCATTTTCCAGGAAACGTTTTTATTTCTCGTAAGCTTAATCATTCTGCAAATCTGCGCTACATGAGTGTCAACAGGAATAACAAGTTTTGAAGGAGAAATTTCTTCCCATAAACCGAAATCAAGTTCATCTTTTCTGATCATCCAACGGAGAAATAAATTCATTCTTTTGCAGGCGCTTCCTTTTTGCGGATCAGGAAACATAAATTTCATTCCCGTTGAATTTGCCTCGCCTGCAAGATGTAAAAGGTTTCGCGAAAATGCCGAGACAGATGACTTTAAATATTCTTCAGCGGGAAAATGATAAAGCAAAAATAAATATTTAAGCGAACCGTAATTCATATAAACAGTGTGCAAAATCCTGAAAAGATTTTTTACATCTTCGGCTGAATAAAAACGATGATAAATGTCATCGAATTTTTTCGCATCTTTTTTCATGTCATATTTGAGCACAAAATCTGCCGGTGATTTGCCCATTATTCTATGAACCTTTTCCAACGTTTTCATAATCTGTTGGATATTGCCGTAAGCGAATAATGATGAAATGAATGCCGAGATTTCAATATCGTACCAGTTGTTATATCTGTGAGGAAATTCCAAAGGATCGGGCGAAATCTTTGAAAAGTCAAAATATCTGTAATGATAATCGAGTTGTTTTTTTAAGTCCATTCAATTCCGGTTTATGTTTTTATTTTACTGAAAATATTTTCTCGCGTGCTGCTGCTATTCTTTTTTCATTCCTCTGTGAAATTTCAAATTGTCACTTTAAGAGAAGCATTTTGCCGCTTGCTGAATATTTACCGGCTTTAAGTTTATAAATATATGAGCCGGATGATAAATCACCGCCATCAAATCTCGTTTCATAAAAGCCTGACTTTTTTATTTCATCTTCCAGAACTCTCACTTCCCTTCCGAGTACATCATATATCTTTAATGTAACATGTGATTTCTCCGGTATCTGATAACTTATTAATGTAGCCGGATTAAACGGATTAGGATAGTTCGGGAAAAGCTGATAATCTTCTATTATATTTTCCGGGTCTGTGCCGGTCACAAGCTCATTATCTGCAATTGTAGCAACCATAATACTTAATTTATCATCAGCCGATATTGCAGGGTCGTTTACTTCAACACGAGTCCATGCCGGATATATTTTACCGTTGTAAGCCGCAATATTATTGTAGTCTCCGAAAAAGAGCGGGAAATTTTCCGGGAAATCGAAAGATGATTCGCTGATAAGAAAATTCTCAAAGTTATCGCCGCCGTCCTTTGAACGGGCAAGATAAACATCAGTTATATTTCCTGTGGTATTTCTTCTATCATAAAATACAACATAGATGTAACCCGTTTTCGGATCAACGCTCATCCAGGTGAAAAATTGAGGACGCTGCGTATCATCATCATTTACCCGGACGGGATTATTCCATGTCTCACCGCCGTCGGTTGATTTTGCAACAAACACATCGGGATTGGATTCACCATTACTTAAATCAACCCAATTAATATAAATGTTACCGCGATAAGGAGAGTTGCTTATATCGCAGCATGTAACAGGCATTCCGTTACATCTGGGAACACCGGGAATATACATATCCCATCCGCCGATATGAGGATTAACAAACACATCTCTTCCCCAGGTTATTCCTTCATCCGTACTTTTATCGAAAACAATTCCAACAGGTCCTGACCAGCTAAGATAAACTTCGCCATTTTGTCCAACAGCAG
>CAZEXO010000368.1:0-3253 GCA_964516545.1 uncultured Melioribacteraceae bacterium | reverse complement strand
TGACCTATTCCATCATTGTTGGCTGTAAATATATCTTTTTTGTTCTTTCCGAATAAACCAGAAGCAAATGTGGTAGAAGAAAAATCATGAGAAAAGAGCAACTCATTTTTTGAATAGTGATATACTTTATTTCCAATAGCTATATACGGGATTAATTCAATCTGTGATACGTAAACTAAATTATCTCCAGCATATAATTCCATAAGTGACAGTCCATCTAACTTATATAACCTTTCAGGGTTGTTGCCATCCATGTTGTTGGCACGCAATAGGTATTTATTTTCTTCCTTTATGTATGTCATTCCGGAGAAGCTTACAGAGGTTTTTGAAATATTCAGATGTTTCCATTCTATTCCATTATAATGGTATATTATGCCAAAATAATCTCCCGGTTTGTCCGCATATCCAAGTGCAAAAATATCATCTGGAGCAATACCATATAATTCAACAAACAATAAACGATATCCTGGTATGCTGTTAATTGCATTCTTTTGCCAATCTACTCCATCATAGTGCCATATTTCGTTGAATAATGTTCCAATCCATATATCATTATTGCTGAAACCATAGATACAGTAGGGGCTTTGTAATCCAGGAACAACATATGGTTCCCAATGATTACCATTAAAATGCCATAATGTAAATTCAGCATCCCAAGCATTACCGCATGCCCAGACATCATTCGGAGATGCGCCCCATATTTCTCCTAATCCAACATTATGGTGTACAAGACTATCACTAGTCCACACATAATCCCTGCGTCCGGGTTTAAGGTTGTCTTCAGGATTAACCCCGGAATCATTACACGAAAAAGCAAAGAGAATTGCTGTAATTAGAAATACCATCAACTGAATGGAATTTTTCATCTTGCCCCCAGGAGTGATTAGTTTAATAAAAAAAAGATAAATAAAACAGAGTAAGTAAAATATCTAATTAAATACTTGCGACAATTTATCTTAAAGTTTATGTAATGTCAAGAGATGGGTAATAATAATAATCCAAATTTTGGGGGTGAGTTTGTGAAAATATTTGTGAGTATATAAGCGGGGTAAGTAGTTTTAATCTGGAATAAGATAAACCCAGGGAATAAAGATTCCCCGGTTTAGCAATGACCGCAATCTTATTTACTAAAATAGCATTTGTCAACAAAGGCTTTTAAGTTAACTGTCAGCTTAGCTTTGGGAGAGTTGAAATGAGTTTTTCAGTTCCCAGATAAACTCTCCCGTGCTGTTTTATATTTCTTTACGGTTTATTTCTTTTCTTCTTGCTTCCATTTTTGCCTCAGGTTATTTACTAAATTTAATTACCTGAGGGGACATTTGGCACTATTTCATCAATAACATTTTCTTGATTTCCGTGAATTCGTCAGCGGTAATTTTATACAGATACAATCCACTCGCTAAATTACCGGCATCAAAAGTAACTTTATGATAGCCGGTAGTTTTATAATCATTCACGACAGTAGCCACTTCTTTTCCGAGTATAGAGTATATAGTTATTTTCACAAAACTCTCTTTAGGAATCGCATAGACAATACTGGTAGTCGGATTAAAAGGATTCGGATAATTCTGCATCAATTCAAATTCAGTAGGTATTTTATCTCCCCATTCTGTTGAGGTAATAGTATTTACAATAACTGTGTTTGAATTAGCGCTTTCACCTTTGGAATTATAAGCTCTCACCCTGTAATAATATGTTGTAAGAGGACTTAATCCGCTAACAGTTGCAAAGTTTACATTCCCTACATTTTTACCGATGTAACCGGAAACCGGACTAGTAAAAGAAGAATTAGTCGCTACATCCAAGAAGTATCCTGATGCATTAACGGACAATGTCCAGTTGGCGACAAAGTTATGATCGGTAACATCTGTAGCCGTATTAGCAACAGGCGTTTCGGGAGCGCCTAACAAAGTGGTAACTGAAATCACATTTGAACTAAGGCTTGTACCAATAGAGTTTCCGGCTCTAACGCGGTAAAAATAAGTTGTATTTCCGATAAGCCCGGTAACAACATATGATGTTACATCGCCGACATTTTTATTAATAAATCCTGAAACCGGATTGTCAAATGCATTATCTGTGGCGATGTCAATATAATAAGTTGTAGCGCCGCCGGATGCGTTCCAGTTAGCCTGAAATTCAGCAACATTAATATTAGTAGCCGCGGTAGCAACCGGAGCAGCCGGAATAGAAGATAAAATTCTGATATGCGCAGCACGAGTTGTATCGCCCAGTGTATTGTATGTTCCGTCTGAAAAATTCAGTACAGCTCTTCTGGCAACTAAAGCACGAAATGTAAGAGCGCCGGCTTGCGAGACTCCGCTAGCAAAAGTTATCGCTAAAGCGATATTTGTGTTTTCAATTTTCTCCTGACCTTCCAACCCCGTAAAGGTAATTGTTTTCTGACCGTTATACGCGGTGGCAATATTCCCCGATGAATCGCGTGCCGTTAAGGTAATCTCATTTGTTTGATCGGCAAACATAAGCGTATCGGTCGGTGTCGCTTTCAAATAAGCAACTACTCCCGGGCTAACATTAAACGCGTTACTGTTTCCGGTTTCTGCCGTTGGTGCAGTATTAGTTGCTGTAATAATACACCCCGTTTGGGCTCTGAACACTTTCACCGGAATTGTTAATTCTCCATTAACAAAGGCGCCGGTTACGGTAGGACTTATCGTACCCACATTAACTGCCAAATTAACAGTTCCATTAAAACCTGATACTTTGCTATTATTCGCGCTGCGGGCAGTAATTTTTATGTTAAACGGAGTACCTGCAACTTGAGCGCCTATTGTACTACCATTAGCAGCTTCAACAGAAAATTTATTTACAAGATCGGTTATTACTATTGTTGCGGCGTTAGCGCTGTTACTGGAGGTGGTATAAATTCCATCAGTAAAATTTAAGATAGCCGTTCTAATAACTTTCGCGTTGAATGTTAAGGCTCCCGCGGGAGATACGCCGGTAGTAAAGGTTATATATAGCGAGGAAGTAGAGCTTTCGATTGTTTCACCGGTTTGTAAACCTGAAAAAGTAATGGTTTTAGCCCCGTTGTATGTTGTAGCAATATTATCATAAGCATCACGCGCAGTCAAGGTAATTTCATTAGCAGTATTATTCAGCATGGATGAAGTAGCCGGAACAGCTTTAAGATAAGAAACCGCTCCGGGATTCACGTTAAAAGCGTTGCTCGTTCCCGATTCTCCCGATCCGCCATAATTTGTTACTGTGATAGTGCATCCTGTTTTTGCCC
>CAZEXO010000367.1:0-3255 GCA_964516545.1 uncultured Melioribacteraceae bacterium | reverse complement strand
AGAAGTATTAGCTTTATTAGGGCTGCCGAAACCGATGATTGTTTTTGCTGCAATTATTGACGGCTTATCCGTAACTGCCTGCGCATTTTTAATTGCGGCATCAAGTTCTTCAAGATTATTTCCGTCAGCAACTTTTTGAACATGCCAACCATAGGCTTCGTATCTTTTTATCACGTCCTCAGACATCGAAAGACTAACTTTCCCGTCAATCGTCACGTTGTTATCGTCATAAATAACAATCAGGTTACCAAGCTTGTTATGAGCCGCGAATGATGATACTTCGTGTGATATTCCTTCCATAATATCACCGTCACCAACTGTTGCGTAGATATAATGATCAAGTAATTTTATGTCATCTTTGTTAAATGTACTTGATAAGAAAGCATAAGCAGTAGCCATACCAACCGCATTTGCCAGTCCTTGACCAAGCGGTCCGGTTGTGGTTTCAACACCCGGAGTAAGTCCAACCTCAGGATGTCCGGGAGTAAGACTTCCCCACTGTCTGAATTGTTTTAATTCATCGAGTGGTAATGCATAACCGCTTAGATGAAGAATGCTGTAGAGTAACATACTTCCATGCCCGCCTGATAAAACAAATCTATCTCTGTTCAACCATTTCGGATTAGCCGGATTGTGTTTCATAATATTTTTGTAAAGATGATAAGCAAACGGGGCGCATCCCATGGGCATACCGGGGTGTCCTGAATTAGCTTTCTGTACACCATCAATCGCTAAAAATCGAATCGTATTAATACTTTTCTGTACAATTGGGTCATTATAATTACTCATTAACTACCTCCTGATTTTGTCTCTTTATATAGAATTTTCATTGTTAATTCGTCCGTCAACAACCGGCGTTACACATACAAGCGGATGTTCTCCAAGTTCGTAATACGTAAATATTTCTTCGAATAAATTAAACTGTAATCCCTGTTTTTCAAATTTAGCAAAATGACTGTATTTCATTGGTCCGCCTTTTTTATCAACAGGTGCGTCAAATTTTTTCGACTTACCGAAATCAGCAACAGCTTTAGATTTAAGGAAAATAATTTTTTCTTCATCATTTCCATCAATCTCATAATCAATCGCGTTAAAAGACCGGATGATGTTATCTTCGATAACTAAATATATATTTAAAATTCTTTCCAGATTAATTTCCCTGTAATTTGTACTTAGTCCTGATAACGTAATAAGTCATTCCAACAGACATAAAAATAAAAGTCTTCGCGAATATACTTTCTAAATAATATTTTCCTTCATCAACAGCCAACACTAAAATCAAAGTAAGGATTAGAGTAATAATTGAACTATAGAGAATCATCCTTCTCTTTTTTATTTCCGATTTGTCCGTCATATTTCTAAAAGTAAAATTAAGTCTTATTGCTGTAAGAATCAGAATCGCGAAACTCAAATAGTACCATAACCATTGAGACGGATATTCAAGTTTTATTGCAAACAGAGAACAAGCACCGGCAAAATCTCCGTAATTCAAAACTAATGTTACAATAAACATTAAACTGAGTAAATAAAAAACATTGCATAGCCTTGATAATCCCGAGAGCTTCATTATGAACACGACCGAGAAAATCGGAGCGATCCAAACACCAGTGACAGTAAGTAAATACCAGACTTGTCCTTCAAAAAGGAAAAAACAGATTAAAAACTCGCATAATTGGGAAATAATCAAAGAAGACAAAAATAGAACTAAAGACAGACTATGCCCTGTTTTTCTCCCAAAGATTATCAGGTTGATCAGAAGAAAAAAGTTTATGCTGGCAAAAAGTAAAGGTAAAAGTCCTTGTAAAATATCCATTTAATCCGATATTAGAATTTTTCCAATTTCACGATTCGTAACCCGAAAGTTACTATCCGTGAGAGTTTTTTCCAAAAATTTAATAACCCGGATTATCATTTGTCAACTACCTTATAACTTACGATGAGTCCCATCGCAAAATGGCGCGGATGTACTATGTTTACAGGCGCACCATGCTACTTGTTTTTCCTCGTTTATCTCGGTCTTAACGGGTGAAAATTCACTCCCTTTGTGTGAACCATCGCAGAAGGGTTGTTTATTCGACTTACCGCAGGCGCACCAATAATAATTTCCCGGTTTCATATCTAAAACAAAAGGGGCTTTCTGTGCAATTTTGGGATCTGTCATGTCAAACCTCCATTTAATTTTTCCCTGATATTCATTTCTTAAAAACATCAGTTAATTCATGGCAGAAAGATTTATAATCATAATTTCTACCGGTAACCGAAGACTCAACAGAATCAAAATCCGAATTATTTTTTAATTTATTTTTTCGGACCGATCATATTTTCCGGTTTTACAACCTCATCGAATTTTTCTGCAGTCAGAAATCCTAACTCAACAGCAGCCGCTTTCAAGGTAGTGTTTTTCGCGAAGGCAGTTTTAGCAACTTTCGCGGCATTGTCATAACCAATATGCGGATTAAGCGCTGTGACAAGCATGAGAGAATTATTCAGATAATTTTTTATATTCTCTTCATTAGCTTTAATTCCCACCACGCAATTATCACAAAAAGATTCGCATGCGTCGCCCAAAAGCCGAATTGACTGAAGAAGATTATAAATCATAACCGGTTTGAAAACATTCAATTCAAAATGACCGGTCGCACCTCCAAAATTAATTGAAACATCATTTCCCATCACCTGTGCGCAAACCATTGTCATCGCCTCAGGTTGAGTCGGATTAACTTTACCTGGCATAATTGAACTCCCCGGTTCATTCTCGGGTAAAGCCAATTCGCCGATGCCGCATCTTGGTCCGGAACCTAACAAACGAATATCATTCGCAATTTTCATTAACGAGCAGGCAAGAGTTTTCATAACGCCACTGGCTTCAACAATTGCATCATGAGCTGCAAGAGCCTCAAACTTATTCCTGGCGCTGGTGAATTTAAGTCCTGTTATTTCGCTGATTTTCATTGCGGATTTTTCTGCAAAATCAACGTGTGTATTTAGTCCTGTTCCAACAGCTGTTCCTCCCAGCGCAAGTTCAGAAAGTCTTGGTAAACAACCATTAACTCTGTCTAACGCGTAATTCAGTTGTTGTACATAACCGCTGAATTCCTGTCCGAGGGTTAGAGGGACAGCATCCATAAGATGTGTTCTGCCTATTTTGATAATATCTTTGAACTCAATGACTTTTGAGTTAAGAGCATCTCTTAGTTTGGATAATTTTGGGATCAGGTTTTTATGTATCAATTCAACAGCGGCAATATGCATGGC
>CAZEXO010000366.1:942-3271 GCA_964516545.1 uncultured Melioribacteraceae bacterium | reverse complement strand
CGCGGGATTAAGCGCTGAACTTGAAAAACTACGCAGCCAGATGCAGGAATATAAAAGAATTGAAAAATCACTACAGAATAATTTATTAACTGCTCAGGAATCATCTTCAAAATCTGTTGAATCAACAAAAAAACAAACAGCCTTGATGGTTAAAGAAGCTGAGTTGAAAGCTTCACAAATTATCGACAGGGCAAAGGAACAGGCAGATTTTATCCGGGATTCGGTTTTAAAATTACGAGAGGAAAAAAACTTGTTGGTCGCTCGTTTGAAAGCTATGATTGAAACTCAGGCAAGCATTTTGGAAATGAACGTTGAAGAAAAAAAATACAACTCATCAGTAATAAGTAAACCCAGACAAGAAAATACTAACGAGATAAATGTAGATGACATCCTGGAGAAACTGTTATGAGCGAATTGATAAATAAGATTAATGAAACACTCAATGTTATTCACTCGAAAACAAAGGATAATTATCCTGTGGGGATTATCTTGGGCACCGGCCTGGGTGGATTAATAAAAGAAATTGAGATTGAACACGAAATAGACTACAGCGAGTTACCTCATTTCCCGCTCTCAACAGTTGAATCTCATCACGGGAAATTAATTTTTGGAAAACTCGGCGGAAAAAAAATTGTTGCCATGCAGGGTCGTTTTCATTACTACGAAGGATATTCAATGCAGCAAATAACCTATCCGGTACGTGTGATGAAATTTCTTGGAGTAAAAACTCTGCTCGTTTCTAACGCTTGCGGTGGGATGAATCCTTTGTTTCGACGAGGTGATATTATGATTATGGTTGATCATATCAATTTACTCGGTGATAACCCTCTGATCGGAAAAAATGAAGATGAGCTGGGACCAAGATTTCCCGATATGAGCGAAGCTTATAACCATGAATTAATTGAGCTTGCTGAAAAAGTTGCTCTTGAAAATAAAATTAAAGTGCAAAAGGGAGTTTATGTTGCGGTTCCCGGACCCAATCTTGAAACAAAAGCTGAATATAGATTTTTACGAAACATCGGCGCAGATGTTGTCGGGATGTCAACAATACCGGAAAATATTGTCGCTAACCATATGGGTATGAAAGTTCTTGGACTGAGTATAATTACTGATGAATGTTTCCCGGATTCTTTAAAGCCCGTGGATGTTAAAGAAATTATAGCTTCTGCAATGGCAACAGAACCAAAAATGACATTAATCATGAAAGAGGTAGTTTCAAAACTATCATGAAAAAGAGAATATTAAATTATTTTACGCCGGCTCTTCTTGCCATCCTCATCTTTCTCTCAAACTTTTTGAGTACGGATTTATTCCATGCCGGTTTTCAAAATTTTTCTGTATGGTTCATTCTGTCATTATTTTCGTTTGTCTGTGGTTGGCTAATTGATAAAATGATGGGTTGGAAGTTTGGCGGTAAAGTAATCTTTTCAGTTGTTGTTGGAACAATTATTCTCGGTATGGGTTTGATACTTTTTTTCAATCAATATTTCGGAATGAACGAAGTTCTCACTGAAAATCTTATTCTTTATTCATTAAGAAATGCTATGCTTGGCAGCATTGCATTTTTCGGTATGGCGGTTGCCGAAGTATTGATACTTCAGCGTAGATTAGCCGGATATGAAAAAGCAAATAACCTGGATGTCAATCAAAAAGAATTAGCTGAAAAAGAAGCGTTACTAACCGTCAACAAAGCAAGACTCGATGCTGATAAAATTTTATTTGATGCCGAAAAAAAAGTAAGCGAAACAGAAAACAAAAAGAAAAAATTGGAATCACAGCTAAGGGAGTTCATCAGAGTTGAACGGGAAATAATTTCAAAGTATGAGAAAGAACTCGAATAAACTGTTATAAATGTAAAATCAAATGGTGAGCAATGTTCAAGCAATTTAATGAAAAAGTAAATTATCCTGAAATCGAAGAACAAATTCTGAATTTCTGGGAAGCAAACGGAATTTTCCAAAAAAGTATTTCTACCCGTAATGAAAATAAGCCTTTTACATTTTATGAAGGACCTCCAACAGCCAATGGCAGACCAGGGTTACATCATGTAATCGCCCGCGCTCTTAAAGATATTGTGTGCCGCTATAAAACTCTTCAGGGTTTTCATGTTAACAGAAAAGCCGGCTGGGATACTCACGGGCTACCGGTCGAAATTGAAGTTGAAAAACAACTCGGCATTAAAAGCAAAAGTGAAATCCCTGAATTCGGTATCGCAAAGTATAACGAAGCATGCAGAAATTCAGTTTTTACTTACAAAGATTTATGGGATAAGATGACCCGCCGGATGGGTTATTGGGTAAATATGGAAGATCCTTATATCACTTATGAT
>CAZEXO010000366.1:0-932 GCA_964516545.1 uncultured Melioribacteraceae bacterium | reverse complement strand
TACAAACGAATATATTGAATCTGTTTGGTGGTCACTCAAAGAACTTTTTGACAAAGGACTGATCTATAAAGATTATAAAATTGTACCGCAATGCCCTCGTTCGGAAACTGTTCTGAGCTCTCACGAACTTGCTCTTGGTTACAAAGAGACTAAAGATCCGTCAGTATATGTGCTTATGAAATTAAATCCATCTGAATTATCAAAAGAAGGTGATACATATTTTCTTGTTTGGACAACAACACCCTGGACATTGATTTCAAACGTTGCACTCGCTGTTGGAGCAGATATCGATTACGTGAAAATAAAAACAGAAGGTGTTTATTTAATTTTAGCAAAAGAAAGACTTTCCGTAATCAGGGAAGAATATGAAATTATTTCGGAACATAAAGGTTCCGATTTGCTGGGACAGGAATATGAACAATTAATGAATTATGTATCGGTTGATAAAAAAGCATTTTTCGTAATCAGCGGAAATTTTGTCAGTACCGAAGATGGTTCGGGTATTGTGCATATTGCACCGGCGTTTGGTGCCGATGACTATGAAGTGTCAAAAGAAAACAATCTCCCGTTTCTTCAACCTGTAACGCGTGGCGGATTATTTACACCTGAAGTAACTGATTTTGCAGGTCAATTTGTAAAAGACGCTGATGCGGGAATAATTCAAAAATTGCGAGCTGAAGGAAAACTTTATAAAAAAGAAACTATTATTCACTCATACCCATTCAGCTGGCGGTTTGATGATGTTCCCGTGATTTATTATGCGCGGGAATCATGGTTTATCAGAACAACAAAAATTGCCAACAGAATGATTGAATTAAACAAAACAATCAACTGGCAGCCACCGGAAGTCGGCAGCGGAAGATTCGGTAACTGGCTGGAAGATAATAAAGACTGGGCTCTTTCGCGCGACAGATTCTGGGCTACTCCTTTAC
>CAZEXO010000365.1:0-3279 GCA_964516545.1 uncultured Melioribacteraceae bacterium | reverse complement strand
GAGTCCAAACCATTCCGGGCAGAATGCAATTTACCCGGATGTGCTGGGGGGCTAGCTCAAGGGCCAAAACTTTGGCAAACGAATTTATGGCCCCTTTTGATGCACTGTACATTGCATTTCCTACTGTCGGCATGTTGGCTCCGCGAGATGAGATAAATACAATTGAACCCTCACTCTTCATTTTTTTCGCTTTTAATACCATCCGGGTAAGTATAGCCTGCGAGGAGAAATTAATCTTTAATACATTCTCAAGCGCTTCCTGTGTAATGTCTTTCACTAAAAGCCTTTTGGTTATCCCGGCATTATTGATCAGCCCGTCAATTAATGGTAATTGCTCAATCAATTTCTTAACATCTTCTTTCTCTGTCAGATCCGCGGTTATCTGAATATGGTCAGATCCTGCAAGTTCACCGTATGTGGTACCGAGTCTGTCCTTATCTCTTCCGGTAATAATAACCCTGGCTCCCATTTTAGAACATTCAATAGCTATAGACTTTCCAATGCCCGAGGATGCACCTGTTACCAGGATAGTCTTGCCTGTCAATGAAAAAGGATTGTTTTCTGCCATATTTTCAATATTCTACAAGATTGCTTATGTGACATGTCCCAGTATTGGTAACGCATGAAGCCCAGGTCATGCCCACACCAAAACCAGACATCAATATTTTACGGTTGTTAACTTTCCCTTGAAGTTCTGAAACTATAGTTAAGGGTATGGAGACTGATGAGGTATTACCAAATTTGCTGACCGTTGAGGGTACCTTTTCCGGATCAATTCTCAGCTTTTTCATCAGGTATGAATTAATGAACATATTGGCCTGATGAAAAATATAAAAGTCAAATTCGGATAATTGACAACCAGAAAGGGCTGCTATCTTCTTAATATCAGCAGGTACCTCTTTAATCACAAAATTAAACACATCCCCTCCGTCCATATACCCGTGCTCATCGCTTCGAATATTTCCGTAATCATCAATCACACGTTCTTTCATGGTTTCAGGGGAACTGGGATAACGATATCCTCCAGCCTTTATTTTTATTAAATCCTCTTTAGAACCATCTGAGTTTAGCGAAAAATAGCTTTTGCCATAACATGTATCTCTTTCTATAAGGGCGGCGACTCCTGCATCTCCAAATAGGAAAGCAGTCTTGCGGTCTTTGGGGGAGTATATCCGTGAACGGGTCTCACCATCAAGTAGTAACGCTTTTCGAAGTCCGCTTCTTTCCATCATCGCATAAACGACCGACAAACCATATATAAATCCGGAACAACCCAGGTTTATATCAAAAGCAATGGTACTGTGTTCTAAGCCAAGGCGATTTTGCAACAAAATGGATGTCGCTGGCATTCTGTAATCCGGTGTTTGCGAAACAAAGACCAGTAAATCGATTTCATTACGAACTATCTTATTGTCTGCTAACAGTTTTTCGGCTGCCGCATAACACAGATCTGACGAACAGGTCCCTGGTTCTGCAAATCTCCGCTGCAGAACCCCTGTCTTATCAACAACCTGTTTAACCTCGTCATAGGAGAAATACTTCGTGCATTCGAGATTATTGATGATCTGTTTAGGAACTGCAGCAGCAAGGGCCTTAATTCCTACATTTTCAAAGGTAAGTGTTGCCATGGATGATTTATAACTTAATCACTAGATAAGCATCTCATTGATCTTATTTCTTTCTTTTGATTTCATTGATTATATCTTCAACAGTAACCAGTTTCTTGAAATCGTTACCTTCAATGATAACATCAAATTCCTCATCAATCATGGCTAAAACTGACAAGAATGAAATAGAATCCCAGTTCTTGAGATCACGGAATTTTGTATTCAGATCAATTTCTGTATTTTCAATTTCCAAAGTCTCCTTAAACAACTCTATAAATTTATTTTCCATAGGTATAATTATTTATTATTGAATGTTAGATATCATTTTTGGTATTGAATGTCCTAAAGTTCTATTACCCCTAAACATCTTATTCCATTCCCTTCAAAAAACACAGATGCCCATGACAATCCTACGCCAAAAGCACAAGCAAGTATCTTTTTTTTGCCTGTCCTGAGTTCTGAACCCAAACAGGAAACCATGGTAAGTGGTATTGATGCAGAGGATGTATTCCCATACTCCATTAACGAATAAGGCACTTTCTCAGGCTCTACCTTTAGTTTCGTCCTGATCTTTTCATTCATGAAAAGATTTGCCTGATGAAATACAAAATAATCAATTTTGTCCTTGTCAATTTGGAAACGTTCAAGAAGTGAATTAACACTTTTAGGAGCTCTGGATATTCCGAATGTAAACACAGAAGGCCCATTTAAAATGCTATGCAGTTTATTCCTGATAATTCCCGGTTCGATTTCCTCTTCCCTGAAAGAATTTTCATTAAAGAAACTGCGGAAACCTCCGTCAGGTATCATGATCGCTTCATATCCTTTCCCGTCAGTACCGAAATGAAACATAAAAGGTTCAGCAGTATCATCAAATTCGATTGCAGTGGCAGTTCCGGCATCGCCAAATAAAGGAAATGTGCTTTTATCCTTTGGAGATTTTGTTACAGAGGTCGTATCCCCGGTCAACAGAAGTCCTTTCTTCATGGTTCCTCCTGAAACGAGTGAAACAATGGTTGAAAGACCATAGACCCAACCAGAACATCCTAATGATATATCCAAGGCATAACAATCTGTTGAAAGACCAAGCCGTTCTTGAAGGATACATGCTGTAGCCGGCAGAATATAATCCGGGGTTTGCGATACGAATATCAGGCAATCTATTTCTTCAGGATTCCATTGCAGTTCAGCAAGCAGACTCTTTGCGGCAGCATAACATAAATCAGATGTACAAAGACCGGAGTTCTTTACAATGTGTCTAAACTCAATCCCGGTAGTCTCTATGAACTTATCAGCCTCATCCTGACTATTAAAAAGCTGTAGTTTTTTATTATCCTCCCTTAATTTTGGAACGCAGGCAGATATGCCTCTGATTGCAACGTTCCGGATTATCTGAAATGCCATACTTTTTTATTAAATGATAGATTAAGATTTAATTTTCAGAGCAGGATTTCCATAGTAAAGTGAATCATCCTTTGTGTTTCTTATGACAACCGAAGAAGCACCAATTCTTGTGCGTTTCCCTATTTGTAAACCTTGCAGGATAATTGACTGAACACCAAAAAAGTTTTCGTTGCCTACTTTAGCGTCTCCTGATATTCTTACCGCTGGATTCAGTACATTCCAGTTTCCTATTACAACATCATGTCCCAATGAAACGAGGCTGTTCAAT
>CAZEXO010000364.1:0-3310 GCA_964516545.1 uncultured Melioribacteraceae bacterium | reverse complement strand
CACTAGGGTTCGTAATCTACGCGGCGCTGGGTATGGTAACTAAAAACAAGCAGATAGAGGGAATAGTTCTGGTATTGAGAAAGAAATTTGATTTCCTGCCGTAAGGGCATCGGCATAGCGCAGTAAGATTACGAAATGCAAAGAATAAAACTGATATTATTAACTTTTTCAGTAATAAGCGCAGCATGTACTTTTGCACCGGGCTTTGGGGCATTGTCATTCGTGTTTATTGTCCCTCTGGCGTATGGCGTTTTATATTATTTCCTTGTGCCGGACAGGATCATATTTGGGCCAGGTTTAACAATGATGAATTTTGTGCTCTTCATCCGGTATGTGATTTTCCCACCGATATTCAAGTATTATGGTTTTCGAATGAATGTGATAAATACTGAGTCTTACATACCATTATCGATATATATTTCAATTGTTGAAATTTTAACTATTCTACTTGCAATTAAATTCTCATACAGTGAAAAAATTTCACCCACGCAAATACCCGCAACTCCGATTAGCAAACGTGTGCCCTTTATCCTTTTTTCCGTGGCCATCATTGCCTATGTGTTGGGTCAGGATATTCTTGCCAACATGCATTTCATATTGAATCCAGAAATGATTATCGAAGAGAAGATTGAGCTATCTAGCAGTGTTTGGGTCAAAATATCCTCTTGGGCACAATTGTTTATTGTGTTGTTTCTAATCACATTTTTGTACAGCAAATCTCATTCGTTAATATTAGTTGTGGCAATTGCTTTGAGTTCATGTATGTTTTATCAAGGACAGAGTCGTTTGAGTTTATTAACACACCTTCTCGCCACAATGTTTTTAATTGTTAAACTTGCCCCTGAAAAAAAGAAATTGATTTTTTTAACATTTATTTCATTTGGGTTACTTGCAATGACCAGCCTCACTGTCGTAAAGACCTTCAAAGCATCGAGCATATATGAAATAACAATCACTGACCCAGATCAATTATTAAATGCCTATGTTGCTGGTATTCCCAATATTACTGCAGGACTTTGTGCCAATGACATTTTTGCCAATGAAATCGGTATAGGCACAATGGTAAACGATATATTTAGGAATGCAATGGGAATAAGTGAATTTTTCATGTCTGATAATAACTCTGTTTATTATTTCAACAGGGCGATTCATGTACTCGCAAATGATCAGATTGTACCGACAACGTGCCAAGGCGTCTTTTATTTTGGATACGTCTTTTTTTGGCTACCAACATTGCTGATGGTAAAATTAGTGCTCTGGTCGGATAAAGTATACCTTACATCGTCAACAGCTGAATATGTATGGATCTTTGCAGTTTTCTCGGTCGCCGTTGGAATAGCGATACCCGGTAGTTTCCAGCACCTGTATATGAATTTACATTATTCTTTATTGCCGTTGCTTGTCTTAGCGGTCTTTAACCGAATTAGAACCGATGATCCTTTACGAAGCCTTCAGGACGAACTTTCGTCATTGATAAAACCTGCCCCACATCATGACGAGGCGTTTGAAAAAAATGATTATTCTGTCGGTGATGAGCTTTCAGGGAAATTTTCTGAACGATGTTGATCGTGACGTAGAAATTTCCGTTGAAGGCCGGCTGTCTTATACCGTGAAGAAATCTACGTTGTGACCGTTACGGCCAGGGAAAAGGTTTTTGGTTTTAAAAAAACGCTCAACGCATACTAACTTATTAGTTAAGTGGTTTTTATTAATAACAATATTTTTCTTCATATGTGTGCGGTGTTTTGCTCTAGCCTCCGATAATGAAAATATTTCAAATTCTGGCGTATCAGAAAGTGTTTCTCACAAATGGATAGAGAGCGACAAGATTCGCGCAGCGTATCTGTACTTCAGTGACCCGATTTTAAAAATAAAACTGGTTAAAGGCCTTGGACTAAACACCATCATAGTTCAATGCTATAGGTTTGAATATGCAGATTTTAGGCAAGACACGATAGATAAGATGAAAGAATGGGCGAAAACTGCAAAAAACAATGATATTCATTTATTTTTTTCAATTAACTGGCAACCTTATCCACGAACGGGCGGACTCAAATACGATCCAGTGGTTTATGAAGATGGGTCTAAAGGGGTTGCGGTGTGCCCCTTAGATGAAAAGTTCTGGAAGGAGCAGATAGAAGATATATTTATGTTGATCGCTGCTATGTCAACTGAGCCCAGTTTTCAAGTAGATGGTATATTTTTGGATATGGAGATATATGGTTCCGAAAAAGAACCGCAAATAAGAAGGGATTATTATGAATCAAAATGCGGTTTTTGTGATAGATGTTTTTTTAAATATTTGACTCACAAAGAATATAAACCTGACGGGTTTCCTGCTGTTGAATTAAAAGAAAGAAAAGCCTGGCTGGCTGATAAGAAGTTATTAGATGATTATTTTGTTTTTTTACGAGTGTATCTGCAAGATAAGGCAAAGGCACTGAGAGACGCTGTAGATGAAATTAACTCAAGTTTGCTCATAGGAATGTATCCTCATCCAGTTGAAGAGAATTTCGTGCAGTACCCCCTTGCCAAAGGGTTTAGCTCACAAAGACTCCCATTTGTAGTTTTTGGCATACATTCTTATGGCTATAACGTTTTTTTGAATGGTGATGCGTGTATTCCAAAAGACGTAAAAGAGCGGTACCAAAAAGAGGCTATCAACGCTCTATATGTGGCAGGATATTTACTCGGGAAGTATGACGGTGCGGCTCTCGAGAGAAACCTTAAAGAGTCACTAAAAAATTGGGACGGTTACTGGTTGTTTAACTTACAACAATTATCGAAAGCAGAGGATAATTCTGATAAATTTCTTAATTTTAAGGATTCCGTTGAAAATCTTGAAAAAGCCATTATTCGTTCAAATAACATAAAAGATTAATGAGTCTTTGGTATGCGATATAATTGTAAAAATGTTTTGTATGGTAACATTTCTCCTCAAAACAAAAAAAAATTATCTCAGAAGCTAAGCACGTAGATAAAAAAAGGTATTTATGTACCGACTTGATTTTTGGTCTGTTCAGGAATGACGAGTCAAATGATTTTTTTTAAGTTTCATGCCCTCGTCCCTTCGAAACAGGATTTGCAAATTTAATACTAGCCCAGCCTTATGGCAATGGTAGCCATTTAAAAAAGATTGTGTTCACATGAAAATTGTATTCTTAGAGGCCGTTCAGAATTATGGTGGTGCACGGATAGCCACAGTCGAACTGGCGCAAAGATTAGTCCCCGATCACACTGTTTACATGGTTGATTTATATGGGAGTTGCAAACCGTTTATTGATGCTTGTACGACAAAAGATTTTGAGTT
>CAZEXO010000363.1:0-3335 GCA_964516545.1 uncultured Melioribacteraceae bacterium | reverse complement strand
TGAATTAAGTAATTTAGTCACATCCTCAACAGTCACGACAAATAGCAGCGGAAAGGGGCGGGCAATTCTGAGAATCAATCGTCCCGAGTGGGGAAGATTTTTAATCGTGGCGGAAGATCCTGACGGGCACAGTGTTGCAAAAACAGTATACATTGACTGGCCGGGATGGGCGCGAAAATCCACGGAACAGGGGGGTGAAACAATGCTTACTTTCTCGGCTGACAAAGAAAAATATTCTGTCGGCGATAAAGTTACTTTGCAGATTCCCGGCGCTGAAAACAGCCGCGCATTAATAAGTCTTGAATCGGGTTCAAAAGTTATAGATGCTTATTGGGCTGAAATAAAAGGTGGAACAACAAAAGTAACCTTTGAAGCCACCGCTTCCATGGCGCCCAATGTTTATGCCCATGTAACGCTTGTTCAACCGCACGCGCAAATTACAAACGATTTACCTATTCGAATGTATGGAGTAATTCCCATCACAGTTGAAAATCCCCGGTCACATCTTCAGCCGAAAATTTCCATGCCGAGTGTGCTGCGTCCTGAATCCGGTTTCGAAGTAAAAGTTTCCGAAGTTGAAGGACGAGAGATGACCTACACGCTTGCCGTTGTTGATGAAGGATTACTCGACATAACAAAATTCAAAACTCCTGATCCCTGGAAAGAATTTTACTCGCGCGAGGCGCTGAAGGTAAAAACATGGGATATCTATGATGAAGTGATAGGTTACAACGGGCGTGAGTTTGATGTTCTTTTAGCAATCGGCGGAAGCGATGAAGGTGTTAATCCCGATGAAGCGAAAATCAATCGTTTCAAACCGGTTGTGAAATTTCTGGGTCCTTTCCATCTCGATGATGGCGAAATTGCTACCCATAAAATCGAGATGCCAATGTATGTCGGTTCCGTAAAAACGATGGTTGTTGCGGGTTATGAAGGAGCTTATGGTAAAGCTGAAAAAACAACTCCCGTTAAAAAACCATTGATGCTCATCGGAACACTTCCCCGTGTTCTCGGACCGAAAGAAGAACTTGAATTCTTTCTCTCTGTTTTCGGTGATGAAAAAATTAAAGATGTTGATATTACGATTGATACCGGTAATCTCATTGAAGTTGAGGGAGATAAAACAAAACGTATTCACTTCAGTAAAGCCGGTGATATGCTTGTCGGATTCCCGATTAAAGTGAAATCAAAAGTCGGGACAGCGAAAATAAAAGCCAAGGCAAAGAGCGGTTCTGAAACCGCGGAATATAATTTTGATATTGATATAAGAAACCCGAACACAAAAGTTACAAAGAGTGAAAAACATGTTCTTCAGCCCGGTGAAACCTGGAGTTATTCAGGAAAAGCACCGGGAATTGAAGGAACTAATTCCGGACAACTGGAAGTATCCTCCCTGCCGCCGGTAAACCTTGAATCAAGGCTGGATTTTCTTATCAGTTATCCCCACGGCTGTGTTGAACAGACTACCTCAGCGGTATTCCCGCAACTGATTCTTGACAGACTGGTTGATTTAACAAAAGAGCAGAAAGAAAATATTGAATTCAATATTCGTGAGGGTATTGAAAAACTAAAAAGATTCCAACTTACAAACGGAGGATTAACTTACTGGCCGGGTTCTAACAATGCCGACATCTGGGGAACAAATTACGCGGGACATTTTATGCTTGAAGCTGAAAAAGCCGGTTACAAACTTCCTGATAATTTCAAAAAGAAATGGACAGACTTTCAGCGTAAGAGATCCGACTTATGGGATTCGGTAGCCGACAAATATGATTTGGAACAAGCTTACAGACTTTATCTCCTCGCGCTTGGCGGTCAGCCGAATTTCGGCGCGATGAACAGATTCCGGGAAACTGAGAGCGCAAACAATACCAGTAAATGGTTACTCGCCGCGGCTTATTATTTATCCGGTCAAAAAGAAATCGGCAGACAACTCGCGGCTAAACTTAATACACAGGTTAAAAGTTATCGCGAGCTTGGTTACACTTATGGTTCCGATCTCAGGGACAGAGCTATCATCCTACTTTGTATGAAGGAATTAAATTATAATGAGAACAGCGCATTTTTACTTGCCAAAAATATTTCGGATGATTTATGCGCCAACAAATGGTGGAGTACTCAATCGGTTGGTTACTCACTTTTGTCACTCGGGAAATATTACAGGAATCTCGATTCGAAGTTGAATTTCCATTATCAGATTAACGGCGGCACGGTTCAGAATGTTGAGAAGACCACTCCCATTGAAACAATTACTTTGAATCCGAAGACTGGTTCATCCATAAAAATCACCATAACGAACAAGAGTAAAAATGTCATCTTCCCTATTGTAACTCTTTCAGGCGTACCGCAGATCGGCGAGGAGTTTGACGCGGAAAATAATCTTAAGCTGGATGTGAAGTATAAAAATCTCGACGGGCAGCCAATTAATATTGAAAATCTTGAACACGGTACTGATTTTTACGCGGATGTTACCGTAAGAAATCCAGGAATCATGGGTGATTATCCGGAGATTGCTCTTACTCAGATTTTCCCCTCCGGCTGGGAAATTCATAACTCCAGGTTACTGCCGGGTAATTCTTTGACTTACGACATTCCGGAATATCAGGATATTCGTGATGACAGAGTTTATACTTATTTTGATCTGGGTGTTATGAAAAGCAAAACTTTCCGGGTAATGTTAAATGCAAGTTACACGGGCAAATTTTATTTACCTGCCGTGTATGTTGAAACAATGTACGAGACAACCATTAATGCTCAGGTAAAAGGTAAATGGGTTAATGTTGTTAAGAAATAAAATTATTAATATTCTTCACGCCTTCGTGTCCATGCCATTGCAGGCGGGTAAGTTTGTGGGAAACATTCTTGTCAAGCGGGCACACAGGGAAAGGATTGCCACGAAGGCTCAAAGACTCGAAGGAAAAGAACTGAATAAAAGAGTTGTATTTCCCTTGTGGCAAAATCTTTTTTTTAAGCGGGCACTCAGGGAAAGAATTGCCACGAAGGCTCGAAGACTCGAAGGAAAAGAACTGAATAAAAGAGTTGCATTTCCCTTGTGGCAAAATCTTTTTGTTAAACAGACACTCAGGGAAAGAATTGCCACGAAGGCTCGAAGACTCAAAGAAATAAAACTGAATAAAAGAGTTGTATTTCCCTTAGGGCAAAATCTTTTTGTTAAGCGGGCACACAGGGAAAGAATTGCCATGAAGGCTCGAAGACTCGAAGGAAAAGAACTGAATAAAAGAGTTGTATTTCCCTTGTGGCAAAATCTTTTTTTTAAGCTGGCACACAGGGAAAGGATTGCCACGAAGGCTCAAAGACTCGAAGGAAAAGAACTG
>CAZEXO010000362.1:0-3354 GCA_964516545.1 uncultured Melioribacteraceae bacterium | reverse complement strand
ATTTTGTTAGCGGATATACTTCAAAAATTGCGGGAACGGAAATCGGACTTGGCATTGAACCGCAGATAACATTTTCAGCTTGTTTCGGCGCGCCGTTTATGGTTCGTCATCCGTTTGAATATTCGGCAATGCTGAAAGAAAGAATGCTGAAACACAATGTAAATGTCTGGCTCGTGAATACAGGCTGGGTAGGCGGAAGATTCGGCGTTGGTAAACGAATCAGCATTCGTCACACGCGTAATCTTTTAAACGCCGCTCTTGACGGAAAACTCGACAAAGTTGAATACAGAAAAGATAAGTTGTTCGGTTTCGAAGTTCCGGTAACTTGTCCCGATGTCCCCAAGGATGTTCTCACACCCGAAAGTTCATGGGGCAACAAAGACGAATACTGGAAAAAGTATGATGCGCTCGCCGCACGCTTTATAGAAAACTTCAAACTTTACTCTGATAGTTGCACCGAGGAGGTTCGCAACGCGGGTCCGGTTAGGTTGAGGTAGACTGATAGACGGATAGACTTTTAGAAGCAAGACTAATTGAAAAAGCCGCTTGAGATGAGCGGCTTTTTTATTTGTTACTATAATTTCGCACCTACGGCGCTTTGTTAACAATCTGAAACCGCGCGGGAAAAGGAATTTTTTTCGTCGGGCAAATTTCTACAACATGTAACAACTTTAATAAATGGATGTAACACTTGATGCATCTAAGTTTTTATTTGGTAGAGACTTGCAAAGGTAATTTCTAATCCACGATGTAACACATCTGCAAATTATTATGTAACAGAATTTATTAACACCTGGAATTTATCTGCCAAAAAACTTATTCGTTCTGTTGGCGGCATTTTCACGGATGTTGTAATAATAAAAGGGATAATCAAAGCTATGGAAAACTCCTTTTCCGAATAGTGCATTTCCCGGAGCTAATCTGTCAACATCAGCGGTACTGCAAATTACGACTCCTCTGGTTATGTCAACCTTAGCGTCGGCATAGTTCATAACGGGATCAGGAATTCCTTCCGCTACAGAACCATCTCTGTTCAAAACTATTGAGCCTAAGTTTTGTGCCGCGGTTGCTAATGTTTCATCTCTCGTCCACGTAATAGGATTTATCGCCAGCGCACCGGGCAATACAACAGGATTCCCGGGCGATAAAACTGTGGGCGCTTCAGTATTATATGAAATTATCACGCCCGTATCATCAGGACCTTCGGCAAATTTCAGGTGCGGATTTTCAGCAAGATATTCCGGCGTTACCGAATACCCGATAACATAGGCGGCAACCATCCTTTCGTAAACCTGCGGATATTTTTTCATATATATTGACAACAGATTAATCAATACGTTTGACCCTTGTGAATGTCCGGCTAAAATAAAAGGACGTCCGTTATTGTAGTGCCTGATAAAATAATCGAACGCCGCAATTACATCTGATGTCGGTATTCCCGACATAATATTTATCTTTTCCTGCGGAGATAAAGAATTAATATAAACAAGGTCAACCTGTCTGTAATACGGCGCATAAATATTGCCTGCTGTTTCAAACGCAGTTGCCTGTCTTAAGAATGCTAAGTTTGAGAGCATCAGCATAGAGGCATTGTTAATTTCGCAAATCACTGAGTCGCTTGCAGTCCTTTGCCATGCAGTCGGATACAGATAAAAAACATCTACTTCCTTATCTGTCGCAGCAGGTAAATTCAACCAATGATCGGATATTGAATAGTCAGTAGCATTCGGATCGACTATCGAATCAATAGGCTCAACCGGATCATTTGAGCATGCGGAAAAAGTAAGAATTAAAAAAAGTGTGATAAGAGCCGTAATATATTTTTTTGTTTTTTTCATTTTACTCGCGTCAGGCGCTTTATTGTATAACATAAATAACTCCATAATATTTTGTCGTTAACTACGACTTAAGTCGTGGGTTAATAAAACTCAACAACTCTTTCTCTGATCAAAAAAATTTATCTGTGTATTGATGTTTCCAAGTCCTTTATCTTTTCCTGCATCTCAGGACTCAATTGTTTTATAAGTTCTGCATTGTATGAAACCGAGCCGGTAGGCAGCGGATTATTCTGCACTCTGAATATCTGATTAGCCGCGATTGCATAAGAACGCGATTTCTCCGCAAATGAATCACCTTCAACGGCAGGATCAACATTGGTGACAAAAATTGAAATATTCTTGTCACTGTTGCGAACAATCTCAAAGGTTCGGAACTGTTGAGGATATTCCCGTAATGATGAGGTTTCAACTACCCAGAAACCGAGTTCAGGATGGTTAACTGGATCAGGCGATGGCAGCGCGGTTACAGTATTGAGATGGCGATGTCCCGCGATCCACATGATGAGATTCGGATATGTATTAAGTTCAGCAATCAAATTCTCCTCAGAAATTGCCGCTAAGGAACTCCAGCCAATGAAAGCGCCGAGAGTGCCTTCCATTCTCACACCAATCGGTATGTGAGCGGCGATGATCATGAGCTTATCCTCAGCCTGACCTTTATCAAGTTCACTTATTAGCCAATCATAACGTTCCTGATCAAGAGTGCCATGCCCATAACCGTGAACATCAGCATCGTTATCTCTTTGAGTATCATCGAGTACAATAACCCTGATCGGAACATCCGAATTCGGTTCGAAAGTATAACAGCCAAATCCGGATGCTGCGTTTGTTTGACTGAATCCATGTCCGGCCGGACTTGAAGATGTATTATTATATTCGCTCATCAACTCGTTTCTTGTTAAAAAATGACGATTCGCATCTGCCGGAATTTGCACAGGAGTTGTGCTGGCGACAGCCCCCGAACCAATGGGGTTACCATAAGGTGTTGTACCGTCAATTGTACCGACATAAAAATCCCTTCGACTAATACCACCCGGAGTGAAAATATCCCCAACTTGCAGAATATCCGAACCGATATAACTTTCCCGTATGTAATCGCTCGGGGGATTTGTACCCATCCAGAAATGATCGTGATTACCGATTGTTGAATACCACGGAATTGATCTATCAAGACCTTCAGCCCGGAACTCATCCTGATAATCATTATTATGTCCGGAAACAGGATCATCTTTGATACCTGAATCGGGATTAATATTCTTTCCGTCAAGAACATCTATAAACCATCTTAATTCATTGTACTGAGCATTGTTGGTAACGTCGCCCAAAGAAATACCGAAATCAAACGGAGCAACTTGATGAAGAGAGTTGACCGTCCTGATGGCGGCGTTGAACATGTGAGTTGAATAAAGCATTGCCGGTGAATAAGCTGAAATAATACCGTTTTCTCTTATACCGAAATACACCGCCTGGGATGGCGATTCTTCATCGGTGATATGAATATCGGTCATGGCAAAAA
>CAZEXO010000361.1:0-3354 GCA_964516545.1 uncultured Melioribacteraceae bacterium | reverse complement strand
AAGATTATCGCTTTCTGTTTTTTATTTTTATGCTGATTCCCGTTCAAACTCTTTTTGCTCATAACTGGTTAACTCTTCCGCAATATACAAGCCGTGCGTTCGAAGGATTCGTGAGCGAGAATTTTGAGTTCTTTGTGAACCTTAATCCGATCTTCATTTTTATTCTCACTCCCATGGTTACGGCATTCACTTCAAAAAAAGATACTTATACAATGATGATTATCGGGACCCTGGTTATGGCGTCGCCTACGTTTCTTTTAGCGATGGGTCCAAGTCTGAATACACTTCTGGGTTATCTAATAATAATGACAATCGGTGAATCAATGTGGCAGCCAAGATTTCTCCAATGGGTTGCCGAGATTGCTCCAAAAAACATGACCGGGATTTACATGGGTATTGGACAATTTCCATGGTTCTTAACTAAACTTGTTACAAGTTTATATTCCGGTTGGTTTTTGATGAACTATTGTCCCGCTGATGCTCTTCCTTCAGAAATGAATACTGAATTCATGTGGCTGATTTATGGTTGTATTGCCATTATTAGTCCGATTGCACTTTTCATGGCAAGAGGCTGGATGAAAAAGGGATTTAAGACAAAACACGAGGATTAGTACATTTTTCGTGAAGGATGAGAATTCTCAAGAATTAATATTTCGGAATGATTACGAAAAATTAAGCAAGGTATTTGCAATATCAATAAATTGGGTGGGACTAAAATTACTAACATAAATTATTCTAATACTACTACATGAAAAATACTGAATATGATTTTATAATTATTGGAAGCGGATTCGGCGGAGCTGTTTCCGCTTTCCGTTTATCTGAAAAAGGATATAAAGTTCTTGTAATTGAAAAAGGGAAGAGATACCGCCCGGAAGATTTTCCGAAATCAAATTGGAATTTACGGAAGTGGTTATGGCTTCCGGTTCTAAGGTTTTTTGGTTTCTTCAAAATTACTTACTTCCGGCATGTCGGCGTTCTATCCGGAGTTGGAGTTGGCGGAGGTTCACTTGTTTATGCAAACGCTTTGCCGGTTCCTAAAAAAGAATTTTTCGAATCGGAATCGTGGTCTCACTTAAATGACTGGGAAGAAGAATTGAAACCATTCTATGAAACAGCAAAAAGAATGATGGGCGTGGCCATTAATCCGAGGTTTGACTATGGCGATAAAATTCTTACTGAAATAGCAAACGATTTGAATAAACGGGAATCATTATTACCAACAGAAGTCGGTGTGTATTTTAATAACAATGATTCGGAAATTGATCCTTATTTTAACGGCGATGGTCCGCTGCGGAAGCCTTGCACTTTTTGCGGGCATTGCATGATAGGTTGTAAAGACGGGGGTAAAAACACTCTTGATAAAAATTATTTGTGGTTAGCAGAGAAAAACGGTGTGAAGATAATTCCTGAAATGAAAGTAATTGACGTTAAACAATCAGCGGCAAATAATGGTTATGAAGTTATCTATGAATCATCAACAAGCATTTTCAGAACAAAAAAATCATCTATGACAAAAGGGATCGTTTTCGCGGGCGGGGTTCTGGGAACAGTTCCGCTTCTTCACAAACTAAAAAAAAGATCCTTACAGAATCTTTCTCCCATGATTGGAAGAAAAGTCCGGACTAATTCGGAAAGCCTTCTTGGAATTACTGTGGCGAAAAAAGAAATAGATTTTTCTGAAGGACTTGCCATAAGTTCTATTTTACATACCGATAAATACAGTCATGTTGAACCTGTACGTTATCCCAAAGGTTCGGGATTTTGGAGACTGGCATTATCTCCGATGATAAATGGCGGTAATATTTTTGTGAGAATCGGTCAGATTATAAAATCATTCATCAAACATCCGGCAAAATTTTTGAAAGCATATTTTGTCAGAGACTGGGCAAAACATACGCAAATTCTTTTATTCATGAGAACGCTTGACAGCACGATTACATTTAAGAAAGGATTGGTGGGTATGAAATCATCTATGGATGAAGGAAAACCTCCTTCGGCATTTATTCCTGAAGCGCTCGACATCGCGAAAAGATTTGCAAAAAAAACAGAAGGAACTCCCATCGCCTTGTTTTCTGAAACATTATTGGGAATTCCGACTACGGCTCACATTCTCGGCGGTGCGGTTATGGGAAAGAATAAAGATGAGGGAGTTATTGACAAAGATCATAAAATTTTCGGATATGAAAATCTCTATGTTTGCGACGGTTCAGCAATCAGCGCTAATCCGGGCGTTAATCCATCTATGACAATAATGGCATTAACTGAAAGAGCAATGAGTAAAATACCGGGTAAGTAAATATTTTTTTTGGAAGAATTATGTTCGGCTAACATTAAGGTTAGATGAATATTTTGTTTAATGAAAACATTAACAAAGAACATATATATTATCCTGATCATCATTCTGTTTTTATCGGGATGCCGCGATCGATTGGAAATATTTGATGATACCGTTGACCCGAATTTACAAGAATTGATGAGAGGCAATGACCTGCGCCTGATCGAATCAGCGTTTATATTACATCTGAACGAAAAAGGAGAAATTTATCAGCCATACAGATCATACCAAATTTATGGATGGTCAGGTCAAGTATTCAATAGCGGATTATGGATGAGCGGTTATCAGGGTGGAGAACTAAAAGCAAATCTTGTGGGGATAAATAAAAATGAAATCACGAGCAATTTCCAACCAGTTGATAATACTTCCGGCGGGCAGGTGTTTTATTTTATACCTTCACTTCTTCAAACACATTTAAGTAGCTGGCCTGAAGCAGCTCCGCGAAATGAAACAGGTGAATTTATTGTTTATGGTGATGAAATGTGTTGGGTGAATTTGAAATCTGTGAATTATGAAGACTCGGAAATTTACGGACATTCATTCAACGGAATAAATATATCACAATCAATATTCAGCATAAATCATTCTTCATTGTCAAACACTGTTTTTATCCGATATGAAATTTCCAACAAGAGTAATGAAGAATTACGCGATTTATATCTCGGTTATTATATTGATGCCGATATCCGGTTCGGTATGTCTGACGGAGATTATATCGGTTACGATTCGTTATGGCAAATATCCTACACCTACACTCGAAACGAGGATCCTTCTACAGGAAAATATTTTGCACTCGGGAATATTATTTTACAAACGCCTGATAATTCAGCCGAAAATGTAAACGTAATTTCACATAGACTAATTACAAAAGACGATTCAACGGATTACGATGAATCCTTACTTTCATCGAGAGGTGTTTATTATGCTTTGCAGGGACTTTCGAATAATGGAAGTAGTATGATTAATCCTGTTACAGGTGAATTTACCAAATTCGCGTTTACCGGTGATCCTGTTTT
>CAZEXO010000360.1:0-3363 GCA_964516545.1 uncultured Melioribacteraceae bacterium | reverse complement strand
GGTGGCTGATACGGAAATCAATCAGCAAATTGAAAAATGGTGTTGAAACCGGTGTTGAAGTTTCCTGCTTAATTTCTATTGATAATGAATCATTTTTTTGGCTCCATTTTACATTTAATATGGGATATCCTTCACCATATAACCATTGATTGAAAAAGACATCTAATTCCTGTTGCGATACCACTTCTGCAATTTCAATAAAATCCTGGCTTTGTGCCACGCTGTTTTTGTGATTTTCCTGGAAGGTCTTTAATATGTTAAAAAAGAGGTCATCACCTGTTTCATGTCGTAACATGTGCAGCAGATAGGCACCTTTGCGGTAGGAGAGGTTGTAATCAAAAATTCTGGAAGCATTTGCCGAATCAATATCAGGAACATAAACAGAACTGTTTGGTTGTGAAAGCGCTTGTGTATGAGCATCAGATAACCATCCATGCAGCATATCAGGGTTGAGTTCCTCAAATGCAATATATTCGCTGTAGCTTGCGAAACCTTCATTCAGCCAAATATCCTGCCAGTTCTGGCAGGTAACATTATCTCCAAACCACTGATGCGCCAGTTCGTGTGCAACAAGCCGAAAATCAAAACTGCCGATAGTTGTCATGGTCTGGTGTTCCATCCCCCCACCGACGGGAGTCAAGCAATGCCCGTATTTTTCTGAAAGAAAAGGATAGGGGCCAAAGCTTTCATGAAATAGTTCCAGAAGAGACCCTGTTAAGTCAATCAATGATTTATTTGTATGGAATACGACGGAATCGTTATAAATGAAATTCTGGACCAGGAGAGAATCATATTCGCCAAGTTTTGTATAGAAGCTGTAATCCATATAATCGGCTACAGCGAAGGATATAAGATAGTATGCAACCGGATAATGACTTTCCCAAACATATTGTTTTTTACCTTCAGACAAATTATTTACTGCCATGAGCAGACCATTTGATCCGACCATGACGCTGTCGTCGCAGGTGAATTTCAGTAACAAAGAGTCGGCTTTATCATCAAGGACCTGTTTGCATGGAAACCAGTTGCGTGAATAGAAAGGCTCTGATAAAGTCCAGGAAACAGATTTACCTGATTCCGTCATTTGCGTAGAGATGCCACGGTTCCTGATTTCTGAAACCCTTTCAGCAGAATAGTAAACCCTTAATGCCAGCAAACTCCTGGCTGGAAAAGGCTGATCTGTTTTTATAAAGATAAGATTGTTTGTATGTTCAAAACTTGCCGGGACACTATCGATCAGTATGGAATCGATAACAGCATTATCGGTTAGTTCAAGAACAATTGTATCCTGGTCTTGTATTAACATTTCAACTAATATTTCAACATAACCATTGATTTTTGGATTAAGATGGCTGACCTCTACATCAAAAAGATATTGTTTAACATCATAAGCATTTAACTTTTTAATGATCTCACTATATTGTCCAAATATGTTGATACCGGAAAATATCAGAAATAAAAGCGTATGGGATCTAAAAAAATGTTTCATTGCCCGGTAAAAGTATATTACAATGGAAGAAACCAAATTGTTTTGTCCGGCGAATTTAGTTTTTTAAAAACTGGCTGACAAATAATGCTGAATTATTAAGCTGCCCGAAGTCTCTGTTATTGAAATAAAAAAAGCCCCCGGTTGGCGGGGGCTTTTCTTCACCTAAAACTAATAAACCCTTTCAAAATAAATATTAACCTACAGCTGGAAAATAATGAAACCCTAATAACAAAATTTAGCTTATCAAAAATAAATTATGATTTATTGAATCCAATTAAAATTGAAATGATATCAGCTATAGTATGGCGATGATATTTGTCATTACACAGATTATCAGCTGTTAATACAGCTAAAATCTGAAACTGAAATGTTTTATAAATTGATCATGTGTATTTGTTGGGAAAAGTTTCTGAGGATAAGTCAGGAAAAAGAAGAAAAAAAAACCGGTATTACCCGGGGCTTTTCACCTAAAACTAAACACTCCTCTGAAAATCATCTTCACAATTAACCCTAAATCTAACTAAACCCAACTATGAGAATTGCACTGCTTATTAATATCTTATTATCAAATTTAAATTCAATGAACCTGCAAAAAAAATAAACTGTGATGAGTTCTATTATAAAAAAACGATGATATTTATCATTCGTTTCTTAAAGGTAACAAGAGTTTCTACGAATGAAGAAATAAAAGGTTAATGATTTATTAACAAAATTATGGTTGATTCGTTTTTTTGTTTTCTAATTTTACTCACAGTAGAATAAAGATGCAAAAAATCAAGTACCTGCAATCGTTCGAGCTGCTTACAGCTATTCTTGCCATGAATCCCGGAAACAACGCTGATGCAGGCGATAAGTTAAGGGACCTCTCACATCAGCTCGATTTATTTTTTTCAGATAATTTATTCGCCGAAGTTTTGGATGAAACGGGAAGCAAAAAAATGGCAGGAATTTCCTCCGACGATGAACTTATCATTCAATATAAAAAGCTAAACCTTCAGTATTCGAATATTGAAATTCTTACCCTCGAGGACAGGCAGCTTCTTTATCTTTGTGTTACGTGTTGGTTACAATTGTTGGCCAGGCCTGATAGTGAAAAGCTTTTAACGGCAAAAATTCTATCAATTGATCAGACTTTTATCAGCATTGTTGACAATTTTTTCAACGATAAACATGATGAAGTCAAACAAGCAGGTAACGATGAACTGATTGTTTTATCTCCATTGGCAGAAAGTGAGGATAATCTTGAGGGGAATTGGATAGAAAGAAATTTTCCAAAAGATTTGTCAGAGAAGGAGACTTTCAGTTATAAAAAGCTTGCCCATCCTTTTAAAGTACTTTTTTTGGGAAAACTGAAATTGTTCGTCATAAGGGGCATGAAACGAAAAGCCAGGATGGTGAAAAAGGGGAAAGAGGATATTTTCGGTTGGCAACTGATAAGGCCTGGCGATTTTATTGAAGTTGAAGGGAACATCAAAATTGATTATCACGATCTGAAAAGAAGGTATCTGAAATTCAAATATGGCAATAAACTTTCACTTGCGGCAGATGATATTTCCTATTCATACATTCCCGGGAAAGGTGTTGCTAAATTCAGTTTAACGATTGAAGGTGGCGAACTGGTTGGCGTTATTGGGAGTGAAGGAAGCGGGAAATCAACGGTTTTGAAGTTACTTGCAGGGGAATTGCACCCGCCATATGGCGAAATTTATATTAATGGCCATTCGCTGAAAAAAGACCTTTACCATCTTAAAGGGATGATTGGATATGTGCCGGAAGAAGATCTTCTTTTCGATGAATTAACGGTTGCTGAAAATCTTACTTATGCAGCCAGGCTTTATCTGGGGAAAACTGATTATAACACATTGCTGGCTAAG
>CAZEXO010000359.1:0-3377 GCA_964516545.1 uncultured Melioribacteraceae bacterium | reverse complement strand
CGGAGTAACGAAGTAAAATTCCAGTCGTTCACCTTTAAGTAGCTTTTGCCAATTCTGTTGGAAATAAAATGTTAGTCCGCCATCAATAACATAATCTCCATCAATCGTGAGAATAGTTTCTTCGAGTTTCTCATCGAATGACTCGCGTTTGAATACTTTTACCTTATTCGATGATAAAACTTCGGCTCCTTCAAGATATCCGATTCTGAAATCTTCAATCGTGAAATTCGGACGCGCTAAATCTTTATTGAATTCCATAACTCTTCTTGAAATTAAATCGCCTTTGTCATCAACGAAATTGGAAATCCTTTTTTTCAATCCTTCAGTTGAAAATTCATCGGAATGTATCTCGTTGTAAATAAATTTTCCTGATTCTATATCAAAAGCATGACTTTTTGATGATACCGGATTTGCATTCGCGGAAGAGAATATTACCGACATTCCCAATAATATTATTAAAATGTGTTTCTTCATGATGACACCTTTTTGAATAAATAGTGACTAACAAACCATTCGTTTCCGTTTTTATAACCCCACAGCTCTTCACATGACATAAAAAAGATTCTCCAGTAAGACCACCATTTAAGCGCGTTCTCTTTTCCGTAAGTATCCTCAAACAGTCCGAAAATATTATTTCTGTTGCTGTCCATATTATCCAGCCATGCGCGGGCTGTTTTCTGATAATGAGAGCCGTTAACTATCCAATGATTCTTTGTTTCAAAATTTTTCGCGAAGTAGAGAAGGAGGTGGTCGCTTGGCATAATTCCACCTGTGAAAAAGTATTTCGACATCCAGTCGCTGCTACTCTTGACTTCAAATAAATATGAGTAGCTGTGATGTGTAAATATATGAACGAATAAATGTCCTTCAGGATTCAGGAATTTCGAAATTTTTTGGAAAAGCATGGAATAATTTCTAACGTGTTCGAACATCTCAACCGATACAATTCGGTCGAATTTTTTATCCGTATCAAAATCGTTAATGTCGCTGGTGATGATTTCAATATTTCGCAGATTACGTTTTGCCGCTTCTTCATCAATAAATTCTTTTTGAGTTCGTGAATTTGAGACAGCAGTTATTTTTGAATTGGGGAATTTTTCAGCCATATATAGGGTAAGCGAACCCCAACCGCATCCGAGTTCAAGAATTGTTTCACCATCTTTTATTTCAGCGCGCCGGCAGGTGAGTTCCAGCATGTTTTCTTCAGCTTCATCAAGAGTTGTCGTAGTCTTTTTCCAAAAACCGCTGCTGTATTTCAGATGGCTTCCAAGAACAGTCTGAAAGAATTTTGTCGGAACCTCATAATGTTGTTCGTTAGCATCGACTGTATTTACAGCCAGCGGGCTCTCTTTGAGCTGTTTTATGAGTGACATAAATTTTTCTTTTTGTTCATCAGCGTTCAACATGGCATTTTCAGAGATTCTTACTTTCAATAATCTTCTTATTCCGAATCTTATAATTGAATCGGGGAGAATATTTTTTTCGAGCACTTTATCTAATAAGTTCATCATGTTATCCTTTTGAAATTAAGAATGCATTTTTAACCGGCTCATCTTTCTTCAGTTGAAGCAGTTGGATGATTACATATAAAGTGGTTGTAATTCCGCCAAGAAAAACGAAGGATATAAGCCAAGCTATACTTTTAAGTAAGTTTCTTTCTCTGAATGCAACCCATGTGAACAACACCGCTATATTCACATAAAAGTCTATGAGCGTTGCCTGCATCCACGGGATTGAAGCGAGGAAATCCCATTCTTCGAAAAGGTTACTTTCAAGACTGGTTGAAATAACCGTGTAAACCATGTATATAAAAAGTGCTGTAAATACAATTAATAATAAGTTTCTCATTTAGATTACCTCAGTTTTTTATGTTTTTAAGTTTTACGATTCCAAGAAGATCAAGGAATTTTATAATTGGGTAAGTCGGATCAATCTCAAAAAATCTTGTTGCAAAGTTTGCCCGGCTGGGATATTTATGATGATTATTCTGAAACAATTCACCCATGGTTAAGAAATCAAAAAATAGTGTATTCCTGGAATGATCGTGAGTGTCATTAAAATTACGATAACCGTATTTATGACCAAACCAGTTAACAATAGCGCCATGAACCGGACCCATTACGTAATGAATCGGCAGTAATAGGAACATCCACCATTCGGTTGCATATACTACATAAAATGTTGTATATCCAACACCCCAAACTATTCTATGCCACCATTTATCAGCAAACTCATCAAAAGCTTTCCATTGGATAATGTTTTTGGCAAAATTTTCACCTGGCTTAATTTTATTGTTCAATAAGTCGAAATAAATAGCTTTTGTTTTCCACATTAATCCGAAAACACTTTTGAAAAAATGCGGTGAATGAGGATCCCTTTCGGTATCGCTGAAAGCATGGTGCATCCTGTGCATAATCGCGTAAGCACGCGGATTCAAAAAAGATGAACCCTGAAAAACATATGTTAGTAAGTAAAATGCTCGTTCCCAGAATTTGCTCATCTCGAACATTTTGTGCGCTGCATACCGATGCAGGAAAAATGTCTGAAAGAATAATGATCCGAACCAGTGAACCAGGAAAAATATTGCTATTTCCATCTCCTCTCCTAAATGTCGTTTTATGACAGTTTTTTGATCTAATGTCTGTATAACTTTTGTGTAAGAAAAAAAGTTCCTTCTGTGGAACAAAATTTATACAAACTCTGTTTTTTATGACAGAAGTTGTTAATTTTGAGAAAAACTGAAAATATTCTCGGGATTTGTATAGATAGTGTATAATTTCAAACTAAAAAGCATTGGAGAGAATCTTGGACAATATTTACACAATAAAGGCTGTTTCCCGACTTACCGGAGTTTCTGAACTTGTTATTCGTGCCTGGGAGACAAGATATAATGCTGTGGAACCGGAGCGTACAGAAACAAACCGACGTATGTATTCTGAATTGGATCTGCAAAAAATTGCCCTGCTTGGAAAATTGACAGAGAAGGGACACAGAATCGGAGCAATCGCAAACTTATCGATTGAAGACTTAACAAAGATGCTATCCGTGAACGTGACTTCAGGATTGGTGTCAGGACAAGGTGAGGATAAGACTGAATTTTCAGAAATAATAAATCATACGATAGCAAAGGTCTCGAAAAAATTCTATTTGAAGCTTCAGTAAATTATTCACACCCTGAATTGATGGAAAAAATAATTATTCCATTAATGAAAAAAGTTGGTGAGTTCTGGCGGGATGGAATTCTGCGGGTATCTCATGAACATCTGACAAGCGTTGTCGTAAGGAAATTTCTCAGTGGTCTTTCTGATGGATATAAAATTAATGGAAAAGCTCCCACAATGATTGTTACAACACCTCAGGGACAGTATCACGAGGTC
>CAZEXO010000358.1:2142-3379 GCA_964516545.1 uncultured Melioribacteraceae bacterium | reverse complement strand
CCCCTCGAGGCGGGCTGCCAGGAGGGGTTCGGTTCTTAAAATTTATGTATCTCACCTTATTCCGCTAGGCAGCTCCCCGCATTATTAAACCACCATGACCAAGCCTGTGATGAAATAAAGTAATATGTTGTTTTTTCAATTTTCATGTTGGATGCAAACATAAGTAATTGCTAAGTGTATTGTCAAGAAAAAAATTAGTATTACAAAAAATTATTCATCATTCTTTTTGATTTTGCCGAATTATTAACTTAATAATTTAGTAATCGAGTTCGAACCAGCTTCTAACAGCCTCTTGTTGATTATTCTGAAATTTATGTGTGAACTCGTTTGTTTTATTTGAGTAGATATAATCTTTCGACCATTCATGACCCATATTTACTGTTTCTTCAATTGCACCGATACAAAAGTCAAGCTCTTCATTTGTCATAGTTGGGTGGAGCGAAAACCGCACCCAGCCTGGTTTATCTGAAAGATCGCCTTGATTAATTTTCGCTGTAATTCTCTTTGAACGTGTAGGATCAACATGTAACAGATAATGTCCGTAAGTTCCCGCACATGAGCAACCTCCTCGAACCTGAACGCCGAATCTGTCATTTAATAATTTTACGATCAGATTGTAATGTAGGTCTTCAATATAAAAAGAGATAACTCCAAGTCTTTCTTCATGTTCATTTGCGAGTAAATGAATTTTTTTTAAGTTTCTTATCTGGTAAAAAAATCTGGCAGTTAATTCTTTTTCACGGCTTTGAATATGATTCATACCCATTTGCTCTTTTAATTTAATAGCAAGTGCGGCTTTAATTGCCTGCAGAAATCCAGGTGTCCCTCCATCCTCACGAGTTTCTATATCTTGTACATACTTGTGTTCACCCCAGGGATTTGTCCAATCTACGGTTCCTCCGCCTGGTTGATCTGGTACTCTAAGATTGTATAAATTTTTGTCGAAGATAAGAACGCCGGGCGTACCGGGTCCGCCGAGAAATTTATGAGGAGAGAAAAATATGGCATCGAGTTTTTCATCAGGATTGGGATGCATGTTTATATTCACGTAAGGAGCGGAGGCCGCGAAATCAATAAATGCATATCCGCCATACTTATGCATTATCTTGGCTAATTTGTGATAATCAGTTTGAATTCCCGTCACGTTCGAACAGGCAGTAAATGAGCCAATCTTCAAATGTCGGTTTTTGTATTTCTCCTGTAAAGCCGTCTGCTTGGGTCCTATGGACGCCATCTT
>CAZEXO010000358.1:0-2132 GCA_964516545.1 uncultured Melioribacteraceae bacterium | reverse complement strand
CTCCTCATCAAGTTTTTTAGAATCAACAAGTCCTAATTCATCGGGTTCAATTATTACAACATCAGCAATTGTCTCCAGCCATGATGTTTGATTGGAATGATGTTCCATATGAGTAATAAAAACAACAGGGGTTTCTTCTTTTGGCAGGTTCACGTATTTACGAAGTTGTTCGCATACTTTTAATCCGAGTATACGCTGGAACTTATTAACCACAGTTGTCATTCCGAAACCGGCTGTTATTATTACATCATCCTCTGAGGCATTTACATGTTTTTTTATTATTGAGTGAGCCTCATGGTAAGCTGCCGTCATGGTTGTTCCTGTAATACTTGTTTCGGTATGCGTGTTTCCCACCCACGGACCGAACATATCGATTAGTAATTTTTCGATAGGGTGATATAATCTTCCGCTTGCTATCCAATCGGCATAGACTATTTTATTTTTACCAAAAGGCGTTAAAAACGTTTGATCGATACCTAGTATATTTTTTCTGAATTGCTCAAAATAATTTTCTAAATTTAGCATGTCTGTTATCTCAAATAATTGATATTACAGAAGAAAATATACTGAAATCGATTCATACATTTCTAATCCTTGAGGGAGATAAAAAATTTCGAAAGTAAATCATTCTACTTGATTCTTAATCATAATTCCGTCAATATTGCAACCTTTCTTGATGATATCAGTCATATTGAGGGAAATAATCAAAAACAGAGACTTTTTTCCTTAAGGGGGAATTTCCATGAGTGTTGAATTAAAAGAAGTAATAACAGAATCAGATTTGAAAAAGTTTGTTCAATTCCAATATGATCTCTACAAGAACAATAAATATTGGGTACCACCTCTGAAATCTGAAGAAATTACCGACTTAAGGAAAGATAAAAATCCTGCCTTTGAATTCTGTGAATCAAAAATGTGGCTTGCATACAAGGATGGAAAAATAGCCGGAAGGATTTGCGCAATAATTAATCATCACTACGTTGAAAAATGGAAGGATAACGCAGCACGTTTCGGATGGATTGATTTCATTGACGATGAAGAAGTATCCGCAAAGCTTTTTGAAGCCGCCGAAAACTGGGCTCGCGAAAAAGGAGTTGAACATATCCACGGACCGCTTGGGTTTACCGACATGGATGCCGAAGGTACTTTGATAGAAGGTTTTGAAGAATTGAGTACGCTTGGCGCAATTTACAATTATCCCTATTATCCTTTGCACATCGAGAAACTTGGTTATCAGAAAGATTCAGACTGGATTGAATTTCAGGTGACAGGTTTGAATGAGGTAAACGAGAAAATTGCAAGAATAGCCGAAATAGTTAAACAAAGAGTAGGTTTGACCGTTCTAAAAGTTAAAAAAGCTAAAGAACTTTTACCTTATGCACATGAAATATTTGAAGTACTGAATTCAGCTTACAAAGATCTTTATGGATTTGTGGAGTTATCTCCTAAACAAATTGACAAATATGTTAAACAGTATTTTGGATTTATTATTCCTGAATATTTGCCGGTTGTATTGGATAAGGATGGGAAGGTAGCTGCTTTCGGGATTACGATGCCATCATTGGCAAAAGCCTTCCAGAAGGCAAAAGGAAATTTATTCCCGTTTGGTTTTATTCATATTCTCAGAGCCATGAAAAATAATAATCATGCCGATCTTTATTTAACCGCTGTAAGACCCGATCTGCAGGATAAAGGAGTGAATGCACTCCTGATTCATGAAACTAACAAGTTGTTTGTTAATAATCAAATCCAGGTTGTTGAGACTAATCGTGAACTTGAGGGAAATGAAAAAGTTCAGGCACAATGGAGATTTTTTAATAGTCGTCAACACAAAAGAAGAAGATGTTATAGAAAGAGGCTCATGCAGTAATTTTTGCACTATTCAATACTGGAATTCTACATGATAAAGGAACTATAATAAGAAGCAAAACGTATTTTATAAAGTTCTGCCGATGATACCCCCGTATCGAAGGATTCAACTAATAACTAACTAAAAAGGAGTTCAAGATGAAAAATCTTCGCGTCGGATATTTTTGGGTAGCTTTCGTAATGATATTCATTTCAGATATCAATCTTTTTTCTCAGCAAGTTACTGTTCCAAGAGTCAGCCCGCATCAAAAAGTAACACATCG
>CAZEXO010000357.1:0-3383 GCA_964516545.1 uncultured Melioribacteraceae bacterium | reverse complement strand
TTCATCCAGGAAGCGAGGGAGTGGTTGGTCTAACAGTGGTAAATCTTGAATAAATCGAATTCACTAAAATATAATTGGTGCAGCGTTCATTAAAAGAACCCATTCCATAACCGTGGTACGCAAACCAATGACCGTGAGCTCCTCCTTTATCAACTCCCCCTTCCTGAATACATCCAATAACCCTGAGTCCGCGCGGACATATTGAATTAATAACGTTAATCTTATCGGTCCGCGTGAAATTACCCTGAGTGTTCCAAGTAAAAACAGACCATTCCTGCATACTTCTTTACCTTCATTGTGAAAAGAACAGATAATTATTTTGTAAGGAAGATAGTAATTTCATTTTTATAATTACAACCGCATTTAATTCAACAGGTTTGATAAAAAAATCATTCTTAATGTTCATTAAGTTTTTCGCAAAACTCTAAAATATTCTCTCCCAATATTCTTGCCTGCTTCAGACGTTTAGGTTGCGAAAGAATATCTCCCGGTTTATCGGCTCTGGCGGAAACGCCATTAATCTCACCGGGAATGCAAATCATTCCCGACGATAAAAAGAAATTATGAATAATTGAAAGCACAAGACTTTGTCCGCCTCCTTCACCACGACCAACGGTTATGGCGCCGCCCAATTTACCTTTCAAAGTTTGCGAATGAATTGTAGCATAAGTCCTGTCGATTAATGCTTTCAATTGAGCTGTAACATTTCGATAGTAAGCCGGCGAGGCTACAATCATCGCGTCAAAATTCTGAAACTCGTCGTAAAGGAATTGCATGTCATCATTGATAATGCAGCCCGAAGAATTCAGACAGGAATCGCAACCGTCACAGGGCGAAACATATTTATCACTCAAATAAAACTCAAAAACCTGCCATCCGTTTTCATGAAATGGTTTTAATGATTCGCGCAACAAAATTTCCGTGTTTCCGTTTTTTCTCGGACTGCCTGATATGCCTATTACTTTCATTCGTTTTCTCCGAATACAAAAACTATTTTATCATCGGCCAAATTACGCAAAATTTATTTTTACCAGAGCCGCGTTTCCCGTGCTTAACTATTTTTCATCCGGATTATTTTTAAGCCAATCCGATTTTGTGATTTTGTATAACACATGTTCTTTTAACGGACTGTCATCGGGAATTGACGGATGAAAAAAATTCTTTACGGAATCAGTCATATTTATCCTTTCCATAACAGCCCGCGAAGGATAATTAATTACGGAAGTGATTGACAATATTTCATCCAGACCAATTTCATTAAACGCAAAACAGAGAACTTTTTTAGCCGCCTCGGTCGCATAACCTTTTCCCCAATATTTATCCGAAAGTCGCCATCCAATTTCAACAGCGGGACTGAATGATAATTCCACGGCGATATCATGAAGCCCGGTGTAACCAATAAACTCAGAAGATTCTTTTAACTCTACCGCCCAAAGTCCCCACCCGCGTTTTTCAATTAAATCCACCAAACGAGACGCGAAAGCATTACTTTCCATCTCACTTAATAATTTTGGAAAATACTTCATAACTTTTTCGCTGGAGTTCATTTCAGCGAATATCGGCAAGTCAGAATCTTTCCATTGACGTAAAATCAATCTGGATGTAGCTAATTCATTTTTGATATTCATGCCGGAAAACTAATAACCGAGTAATTAACTGAAACAGGATTAATAATATTCAAGATTATTCTCATTACACCATTCAATAGCAATTTCCCTGAAAGCATCATCTTTGTATTTATACCAGTCTTCGGCAATTCCGAAACGATGAATATTATCTTTAAAAATTCGAAAAGCGCCTTTGCCTTTGATTGAATTATACATTTCATCACGAAGAGCCTCGTCTGTCAATGAAAGACAAAACTTTTCCATGATGGAATATTCATGAATATCCCATTGATCGGGAAGTTGAATATAATTTTCAGAATGTTCCGAAATATCTTTGGCGATTCGAATTATTTCTTTCTGCCACTCGGGAATAAATTCATCTTCTTCGAAATCTTCATCACAGTGCATTGAATCCTCATCCGATATAAGATGAATTTCCCCGGTAATCTTATTAAAGAATGATTTGTGTGAATCGCCGGCAAAATCAATTTGTTCAATAATATCTTCGAGCTTTACATTTTTTATCATGTGAACACCTTTTTGTAAATAAGACAATGATCAGGATATTATCCGGAGTAATTTTTTCGAAGTACGGAACATGAGCTAACGACAAAAACAGTTCAACTTATGATGGTGAATAATATAAAAATTAATACAGCGATGTGAAAGTGCTTTTCTGACATTTATTTATCATTGAATAAATTCTCAGGGGTACTATTATTTCCCAATTATTTACCGCATTTTATCTTTTGCTGATTTGGAGTAAAAAATATTTTCAGCTTCCCTTTGCAAGATGAATAATAACAGTATAATATTTTTTGAAGGTGAGAAATGAGACTGATTCTTTTTTTTGTTCTTATATTAATTCTGCCGACAACCGTTCAAACACAGGTTGCTGACACAATATACCTGTGGAAAAATAAAGTGCCAGGGGAAACAGAACCGAAAAGTCCGCCGGAAGTCAGTCCCGATAATCATAACAATGTAATACGATTGGCAAAGGTAACTGATCCTGTTTTGCTGGTTTTTGAACCCGATTCAGCCGTGAATAATGGAATAGGAATTATTATCTGTCCGGGCGGAGCTTATTCCTGGCTCGCTGTAAACATTGAAGGTTATGAAGTTGCTGAATGGTTTGCCGGATTGGGTTATACTTCATTTGTCTTACAATACCGCGTTCCAAACAAGCAGGAAGGCGCTTTGAGCGATATTCAAAGAGCGATAAGAATCATTCGGGGAAGAGCGGATGAATGGAATCTTAATCCCGCTAAAATAGGTGTAATCGGTTTTTCAGCCGGTGGAAATTTATGCGCGCGGGCTTCAACACTTTTTTCAAAAAATAATTATCCACGTGTTGATTCTTTTGATGATTTATCCTGCAGACCCGATTTTTCAATTTTCATTTATCCGGCAAAATTAGCTGACGATGAAAACAGATATGTTTCACCCGAACTGGATTTAGCAAATGATATTCCACCCATGTTTATTTTCGGCACTGCCGACGATAATTATTCAAAAGGAATTCTGACAATGGCCGCCGCGTTGAGAGAAAAAAAACATTCAGTTGAACTTCACATGTTAAGCGAAGGAGGTCATGGCTACGGACTGAGAAAAGGAAATGTCGCGGCTGAAACATGGCCCGCGCTTGTTGAAGCATGGCTGGAAAGAATCATTAAGTAAAATTCAGATCAGCAAAAAATCCCGGAGAATTTTTTGGGGAAGCAAAAAATAAATAAAATCATCAGCGAAAATTTTCATTCGCATATTTCATTACAT